>JAISDI010000052.1 GCA_031264895.1 Endomicrobium sp.
TACTGTTCGTCATGCCCGAAATTTGTAATCGGGCATCCATTTTTACTAAAGATGTTTTTGTTTTACGACGAAAATGGATCCCCGACAAAGACTCTCGGGGATGACGACAAAGAAAAAAAAGATGGTTTTTAGAAACCTCTAATGGAATATTTGGGTTTAAATGGGTGGCTGAAACAATGTCTTGACTTTGTCGCGGACGGAAGATCAATTTGATGTTGCCGTTCTAAAATATATACGGCTTGGAAAGTCAGGTGAAGTAGGTATTGAAATGCGGTCGATACGAGACGGATGGGTTTTTTCGGTTACCATGGCATTATTCTGCGCCAGAGGGGGCGGTTTTTGGTTTCTAAGACTTTTAAAAGGGTTTTGCCGTTGATTTTGGCTATGCCGGTTATTGACGGAGCATAGTGGAGGTGGATTTCGAAATCGTCGTTTTTTACTGTGATTCTTTTGACAGTCGCCGGAAGAGGTATCATACTGCCGTCTTTTCTTCCGCCTATCAAGTGCGCAAGGTAGTGCGCTATGTCTCTTTCGTCGGTTATTACCGACAAGACCACGTCGCCTTCGGAAAGTTTGCCCGCTGCTTTGCCGTTTAAATCTTTCAGTATTTCCACGTCAAGACGCACAAATCCCAGATCATATCCGGTAAAAGAAGTTTCATTTTGGTTTTTGTTATAATCGGGCAGTTTTTTAAACTGCGTGAGGTTTAGCTCTTCGCTTATTATTTCGGCTTTTACTATTACGGGATTAAAAAATGAAGAGATAATTTCCTGAATTTCGTTTTTTGAAATTACCGGCAGCTGTTTTAGTTCTTTGGCTATATGTTCTCTTAATTTTTCTTCTATGTTTTGCGTATAATCTTCCATGGCGCCGGTGTCCAGCCTGTATGAAAAAATCGCTTTTTCAAAAGAAAACCAGTCCATTGAAGCGGAATTTTCGTAAACCGCAGGGTTATGCGAAACTACCATGCTAAAACGCAGAATTTCCGCATTTTTCATGTTTACTGCCACGTGCATAAGACCGTAAATGCTGTCCTGCGGAAAAATTAATTTTATTTTAAACGCGGTGATGAATTTCAGCAGAATTCCGATTTTGGTTATTGCTTTTTCCAAATTGTTGTCGGAAAGTATCAGGGCAAGTTCTGCTTCGCCCTGTTCGCATCCGGTTTCTTCCATTAAAAGTATAACATTGTCTTTCATTAGAATTTATTTCGCTCTCGGGTGTGATTTTTCGTAAACCTTTCTTAAACTTTCTATCGTAACGTGCGTGTAAATCTGCGTTGTCGAAAGATTTTTGTGTCCCAGCATTTCCTGAACGCTGCGCAAATCGCAGCCTCTGTCTAAAATGTGCGTCGCAAAAGTGTGTCTTAAAGTGTGCGGACTTACTTTTTTGTTGATTCCGGCGCGGATAAACCATGCGTGAAGCGCTCTTCTTGCGGTTCTCTGTTCAAGCCTTTTGCCTCTGTATCCCAAAAAAGCGGGCGAATGTATCTCTGCCCCAAGCCCCATTGCGCGGCGTTCTTTGATATAGTCCATCATTACTGCAAGGCATTTGCCGCCTGCCGGCACTACTCTTTCTTTGCCGCCTTTTCCGTGCACGGTTATCGCGTTTGCAAAAAAATCTATGTTTTTTATGTCCAGGCTCATCAGTTCTTCTATTCTCAGTCCGCATGAATACAAAATTTCTATTATTGCTCTGTCGCGCAGTTTTGTGCCGGGAAGACTGAAAAGATTTTGCATTTCTTCTTCGGTAAGAAATTCCGGAACTTTTTTTTCTTTTTTCGGGCCGGACATATTTTCAAGCGGACTTCTTTCTATAACATTATTTATAATCAAAAATTTATAAAAAGTGCGCAGCACGGCAAACTTTCTGTTAAGGGTAGTTTTGCTTAACTTTTTTTGATTAAGCAGCTCGAAATATTCGCGCAGCGTATATTTGTCAGTCTGCGCAAAATCCAGAGATTTTATATGACAATAATACGCAAAATCCGAAATGTCCGCTACGTAAGCCCTTAAAGTGTGCGCGGAAAAATTTCTTTCCGCTTTTAGATATTTGCCGAACGAATTTATTTTTTCTTGCTTTTCCTGACCGAAATTTTCTCCGCCGGTTTTTCGGCTTTCTTTTTGGGCGGTTTCGGAGATTTTTCCTGTTTTATCCATTGTAAATTCCTGCATTTCGGGAATGCCGAACATGTGAGGAACGGCCCTCTTTTGCCTATTCTTTTAAGCATTACAGAACCGCATTTTTCACATTTTATATCGGTTTTTTCCGGTTCGGGCTTTAAAACTTTATTCCCGTTTTTATCCATATAATATATTGATTTACATTCCGGATATCTTTTGCATGCAAGAAAAGATTTGCCTCTGAATCCCGCTTTTTTTACCAGAGGGCTGCCGCATTTGTCGCATGTCATGCCGGTTTCTTCCGGTTCCGCAGCGGCCTTGCCGTCTTTGCCCATAGGCATTGTCGTTTTGCATTCCGGATAACCCGAACAGCCTAAAAATTGTCCGTTTCTGGAATCTCTTACAACCATCGGTTTTCCGCAGTTCGGGCAGATTTCGTCGGATTTCTGCGGTTCGATTTTTTGTCTTTCAAGGTTTTTTTCGGCTTCCGTCAAATCCGCTTCAAAAGGCGCGTAAAAATCTCTTATTACGTTTTGCCAAGGTGTTTTATCGTCGGCAATCGCGTCAAATTTTTCTTCGACTTCGGCGGTAAATTCTACGTTTACTATGTTTCCAAAATGTTTTTTTAGCACATTGTTGACCACTATTCCCAAATTTGTCGGCACAAACTTTTTGCCTTCAAAACGCACGTATACTCTGTCCAGAATTGTTTTAATCGTCGGCGCGTATGTGGAAGGCCTGCCTATTCCGTGTTCTTCCAGCGCTTTTATGAGGCTTGCTTCGTTATAGCGCGGAGGAGGTTCGGTAAAATGCTGTTCCGGCAGAAGCGCTTTTAAATCTAAATTCTCGCCTTCTTTTAACGGCGGCAGTTTAGCTTCTTTTTCCGCGTCTTCGATATTGTAAACTTTTAAGAATCCTTCAAAAGCCAATGTGCTGCCTGCCGCTCTGAAAATATAATCGTTTGCCGATATGTCCGCGCTTACGGTATTATAGAGCGCGTCTGTCATCTGGCTTGCGATAAACCTTTTCCATATTAAATCGTAAAGTTTGAATTCGTCGTTTGACAAATATTGTTTTATGGACTCGGGCGTTCTGCCGGGCAAAGTCGGCCTTATGGCTTCGTGCGCTTCCTGCGCTCCTTTAGATTTTGTTTTATAAAATCTCGGAGTTTGCGGAACAAAGGCCGCGCCGTAACGCGCGCCAAGGAAATCAAGAGTTTGCATCTGAACGCTTTTTGCGACGTTTAAAGAGTCCGTTCTCATATACGTTATCAAGCCGGCGGAAGAATCGCCGCCAACATTTATGCCTTCGTACAGTTTTTGCGCTACCATCATTGTTTTTGAAGCCGAAAAACCGAGCCGCCTTGAAGAGTCCTGCTGCATGGTTGAAGTCGTATAAGGTCCGTATGGCGAACGTTTGCGCTGTTTTGTTTCCACAGTTTGAACGATATATTTTGCGCCTTCGAGTTCTTTTAAAATTCCGTCGGCCTGCGCTTTGTCTTTTATAGAAAGTTTTTCGAATTTTACGCCGTTTTTTGACGCAAGCAAAGCTTTAAAAAACGCCGGATTATTTTCTTTTTTTGTAAGTTCAGCTTCGATACTCCAATATTCTACTGGCACAAAACTTTTAATTTCTTCTTCTCTGTCGCATATGATCATTACCGCTACGGACTGCACTCTTCCTGCGGAAAGCCCGATTTTTATTTTTTTCCATAAAAGCGGAGAAAGTTTATATCCCACAAGTCTGTCTAATATTCTTCTTGCCTGCTGGCTGTCTACCAGCCCCATGTCGATGGTTCTCGGGTTTTTAACGGCGTCTCTGATGGCTTCCGGCGTAATTTCGTGGAAAGTTATTCTTGCGGTTTTTGAATCTGCTAAATCCAAAGTTTCTTTTAAATGCCATGCTATTGCTTCGCCTTCGCGGTCAAAGTCGGTAGCTAGATAAATTTTGTCTGCGGAAGCGGCATTTTTCTTTAAATCGGCAATAACTTTTTTTGCTTTTGCCACATTGGCGTAGGTAGGCTCAAAATTGCTTTCTATATCGATTCCTAATTTGCTTTTGGGTAAATCTCTTATATGTCCGTAAGAACTTTTTACCGTAAAATCTTTACCCAAGATTTTCGATATGGTTTTTTCTTTAGCTGGGGACTCTACTATAACAAGATACTTTGCCATTTTCATAATCCTTTTTATTGTTATCTGGCCCTAACGTACAATCTTCCGGGCATTGGTTTTATCAGTCCGTTAATTTCAAGTTTTAAAATTATAGCGGCAATGGCTGAAATTTCAATATTTAACTGCTGCGCGATTTCGTCCGCGTGCAGTCCTTCGTCATTTTTCGATATTAGATCCAAAACGGTTTGTTCGCTTTTGTTGAGCAGGTTTGAAAATTCCTGCTGCCGCTCGGAACGTTCTTCCTCTAATATGTTGAAATAAGGCGTTTGATCCGCCATGTCTTTAACGTTTAAAACAACTGAAGCGCCTTCTTTTATCAGCATATTCGAGCCGGCTGAAAATTCGGAATAAATGCTGCCGGGTACCGCAAAAACGTCTTTTCCGTATTCAGCGCAGTATCTTGCCGTTATCAGAGATCCGCTTTGAAGAGACGCTTCAACAACAAGCGTTGCTCTTGAAAATGCCGCGATTATTCTGTTTCTTCTCGGGAAACTGCTTTTGTCCGGCTGTTTTGTGAGCGGACACTCGCTTATGACTGCGCCGTTTTCAGGTATTTTTGCCTGCAAAATCATATTTTCGGGCGGATAGTTTACCATAAGCCCGTTGCCAAGAACGGCTATGGTTCTTCCTTTATTTTGAATTGCCGCTATATGCGACTGCGTGTCAATTCCTCTTGCAAGACCGGAAACTATGGTAATGCCTTTTCTTGCAAAATAGCCTGCAAATTCATCGGTTACAGATTTACCGTAATTTGTGGCTTTCCTTGAACCTACTATTGAAAGAGACGCATAATCTTTGTCCGTAATATTGCCTTTGACGTACAGTATTAAAGGCATGTCCGGATAATCTTTCAGCGGTTCGGGATAATTTTCTTCCGTAAACATTGTTAAACTTATATTGTTGTTTTTTGCAATAGTAAGCTCTTTTTCGGCTTTTCCGGAATCTTTTATATCAATAATTGCGTCCGCAGTTTTCTCGCCGATTCCGGCAACATTGATGAGATCGCTTCTTTTGGCTTTAAAAACGTTTTCGGCTTTTCCGAACTTTTCCAAAAGTTTAAAAAGGCGGACAGTACCTATATCTGCCGCCAAAAAGAGTTTTAAAATCGAAATATTTTCTTCATTCATGAACTAATTGTAACTAAATTTTAAAATTTTTGTCAAAAAAAATAATTGACTTAGAGTGATAAAAAATATAAAATCGTATGGAAATTCAATAGTTTTAGTAAATTATAAAAATTTGGAGGAATGTACTATGAGCGAAAATTTAAGCTCTAAAATTCAGGGAGGAAACAAAACAGGCAATATAAATAAATCCGGACTCCCTTCCAATTACGGCGATACAAAAGCTGTCATGCTTCCGAGAGACCCTATATGGATATATGTGTACTGGGAAATCAATCAAAGCACAATAGAAAACATAAAAAATAAGTACGGACAAAATTTTGATCCTTCCAATCTCACTATAAGAATATACGATGTTACAGATATAAATTTTGACGGGACAAATGCCAACAAATCGTTTGATATTTCAGTTAATCCCAATGCGGCAAGCTGGTACGTAAACGTTGGCGAGTTTAACCGTTCGTGGTGCGTTGACATGGGATACATTCTTAAAAACGGCGAATTTATTACCGTTGCAAGAACGAATTCTATGGCCATGCCCAGACACGGAGTTTCAAACGTAACAGACGAACAGTGGGCGCTTTTACAGCTTGAGTTTGAAAAGCTTCTCAGAATTTCCGGAGGCGGACATATAGGGCAGAGTTCCTACGACTTGGTTAAACTCATGAGGGAACGCTGGGAAGAACTTACGAAACTACCCACAAGCGGAGTTTTAGGCGGCGCAAGTTCTTCGTTTAAAAGAGATGAAACCAATTTTGCAAAAGCCGAGGTTTCAAAAGAAAAAAGTTTTTGGCTTAAAGCCGATACCGAAATAATAGTTTACGGAGCAACCGAGCCGGACGCAACTCTTATGGTGCAGGGCAAAAATGTTCCTCTTGCGGCGGACGGTTCGTTCTCTTTAAGATTTTACCTTCCCGACGGGCAGCAAAGCTACCCTATTGAAGCAATATCTTCAGACGGCACAATGAAAAAACATATCGTATTTAACGTACAAAAAGAAACCAAATAGAAGCAGTTTTACGGAGGAAAAATGGATCCCAGAGGATATTGGTGCTTACAATTACATGCGCATCTTCCGTACGTCAGGCATCCGGAATATCCGGACTTTTTGGAAGAAGACTGGCTCTACGAAGCCGTTTCGGAAACGTATCTCCCTTTATTGTCGGTTTTTGAAAAGTTTGTTGAAGACGGGGTAGATTTCCGTCTTACGATGACAATCACTCCTTCTCTTGCAAACATGCTTGCCGACCCGCTGCTGCAATCCAGATATTACGAAAGATTAAACAAACACATAGAGTTTGCCGAAAAAGAGCTGTGGCGCACGCAGGCTCTGCCGGAATTTCAGCCGGCGGCGCAGATGTATGACAAACATTTTAAAGAATGCAGAAGACTTTGGGAAAAATATAACGGAAATATTTTAACGGGTTTTAAAAATCTGCAGGATATGGGCAAAATTGAAATCATAACATGCTGTGCGACGCACGGTTTTCTTCCGCTGATGGACAATGAAAAAGCGCAGAAAGCCCAGATAAGAGCGGCAGTTAACGATTATGAAAAACATTTCGGACGCGCTCCGCGCGGTATATGGCTTGCGGAATGCGCTTATTACCCGGGAATAGACAAACTTTTAAAAGAAGAAGGCATAAGGTTCTTTTTTCTTGAAGCGCACGGAATACTTTACGGAACGCCCCGCCCGAAGTTTGGCGTGTTTGCGCCCGTATACTGTCCGAGCGGCGTTGCCGCGTTTTCAAGAGACATGGAAACCGCTCATCAGGTGTGGAGCGCGGAATCGGGTTATCCGGGAGACCCTGATTATAGAGAATTCTACAGGGATTTAGGATATGATTTAGAATACGAGTACGTAAGGCCTTATCTGCATTCCGACGGAATAAGAAGAAATATAGGGATAAAATATCACAAAATTACCGGCAAAGTCTCGCTAAGCGACAAACAGCCTTATAATCCCGAAGCGGCAAAAAATAAAGCTGCGCAGCATGCGGGAAATTTTCTTTTTAACAGAACAAAACAGGTCGAATACCTTGACGAAATTTTGGGAAGGCCGCCGCTTGTCACTTCAATGTATGACGCCGAACTTTTTGGCCACTGGTGGTTTGAAGGGCCGGAATTTATAAATTTTCTTTTTAGAAAAATGCATTATGACCAAAATATTGTAAAACCGATTACGCCGGTAGAATATCTGGATAAATTTCCGGTCAACCAGATTATTACTCCGGCGGCTTCGTCATGGGGAGATAAAGGTTATTACGAAGTTTGGCTTAACGAATCCAACGATTACATTTACAGACATCTGCATAAAGCCGCAGAAAGAATGGTTGAGCTTACAGCAAAATTTCCGGACGCTTCCGGCGTCCTTGAAAGAGCTTTAAATCAGGCTGCAAGAGAACTTCTTCTTGCGCAATCTTCGGATTGGGCGTTTATAATGACGACAGGCACAATGGTCGAATACGCGCAAAAGCGCACAAGAGATCATATAATAAACTTCACCAATCTTTACGGGCAGATAACCGGCAACTCAATAGACGAGTTTTATCTCGGCGATTTAGAAAGCAAAAACAATATTTTTCCTTCAATAGATTACAGAATATACAAATAGCGCCGAGGAGAATTCTAATAAAATGTTTTACGAAATAATCTATACGGTTTTATGCGCCCTGTTTGTAGGCTTGCTGTTTTGGGTTGACAGAATGCGCCGCAAAACCAAAAAAAACGAAGAGGCGTACAAAGAAAAGATTGCTCTGCTGGAAAACAAACTTCAGTTGAATTCCATGAACTTGGATAATCTTTTGGTAATGCTTGTCGGGCTGCACGAGTTCGGAATGTCGGCTACGGGAATTATAAGCAAAGAAGAACTTACGCAGTCCGTAATGGACGTCGCCTGCAGGCTGATACATTCTGAAGCCGGTTCGCTGATGCTTATAGATAAGGACGATAACGAGCTTTATATTGCCGCTTCAAGAGGCATTCCTGCAGACATTGCCGCGTCAACCAGAATAAGAATCGGCGAAGACATAGCCGGAAAGGTTGCGCAGACGTGCAAACCGATTTTTGTGGAAGATATAGAGTCCGACGTAAGATTTAAAAGATCTAACAGCGCCGAAAGATATAAATCAAAATCTTTTATTTCAGTGCCGCTGAGGGCAAAAAGCAGGGTCGTAGGGGTGTTAAACATAAACGCGCCCCGCGAAGTGAAAAGTTTTGAAGACAGGGACGTCAGGCTGCTTACGATTCTGGCTGATCAGGCTGCGGTAACTCTTGAAAATATAGAACTTTACAATAATTTGCAGGATTTTTATTTTGAAATGATACAAACTCTTGCAAGAGTTATCGACGCGAAAGATTCTTATACTTACGACCATGCCGACAGAGCCAGACATTATGCCAGACTGATAGCCGAAAAAATGCACTTGCCGCAGGCTATAGTAAGGCACGTTGAATATGCCGCGCTGATGCACGATATAGGCAAAATAGGCATAGAAGAACAAATACTCAGAAAACCCGGAAAACTCACAGATGAAGAAGTTGAAATTATAAAAAAACATCCCACAATAGGAAACAAAATAATTTCTCCGATAACGTTTTTGGCGCCGGTAGCTCCGATGGTTTTATATCATCAGGAATGGTACGACGGCACGGGTTATCCCGAAGGGCTTGCGGGTGAAGAAATTCCTCTCGGTTCGCGCATAGTGGCGGAAATAGACGCATACGACGCGATGACTTCGGACAGACCGTACAGAAAAGCGCTGTCAAAAGAATACGCTTTTTCCGAACTGCGAAAAGGTTCCGGCTCCCAGTTTGACCCGCAGGTCGTAACCGTTTTTATAAACATTCTCAAAGACGAAAACATAATTATAAATTAGAAAGCATAAACCAATTTTAATATAATAAGCAAGTCCGATTTTTGAAAAGGACTTGCTTTTCTTTTGGGTCTCTCTAAAAACTTTAAACCCAAAAATTCCATTAGAGGTTTCTAAAAACTATCTTTTTTCCTTTGTCATCATCCCCGAGTGTCTTTGTCGGGAATTGACAACAATCCCCACACCGTTGTGATTGCGGCCATCCAGAGACAACGTTTAGCTGTTTTGCTATAATATTTTAACATCAATAACGAAGTTGTTTCAGTACTTGGGTTTCAAGTTAAAATTAAAAAGTTTGCCGGTGTATGCCTTTGCCGTTTTAATTTGTCGGGCGCTTACGCCCGAGCGCTAAGGATTTTAATGAAAAAAGTATTTTTGTTAATCATTTCGTTTCTTTTTTTTGTAAGTTTTGCTTTTGCCGAAATTTCCGTTACGCCTTACGGGGCGGCGGAAATTGTTTCGGGAAGCTGTTTTCTTGTGGATGCAGACGGAGAAAAAGCGCTTGTGGACTGCGGAATTTTTATCGGCGATGACAGTAATCTTTATTCCAACTCGGACATGCCGCAGGAGCTTATTGACGCTAAATATCTGGTCATAACGCATGCCCATCTTGACCACTGCGGCAGAGTTCCCCTGCTTGTCGGTAAAGGGTTTAAAGGAACAATATATTCAACGCCTGCGACTAAAGAGCTGGCTCTTGCGCTTTTTAAGGACAGGAACGGGTTTGAAATAATTAAAAGAAAATGGTACTGGTCAAAAGTTCAAAGGGAAAAAGCCGAAACTAACTTATCCACCGCGATTGCCCATTGGCATTCCGATTGCAAAGAAAACATAAAAAGCGTTGAATATTCCGATACGGATATAACTCTTGAAGAATTGCGTGAAAATACAAAAATCAAATTTTTGGCCTGCAAAAACTGCTGCGCAAAAGATACCGCTGAAATAGAAAAACTTTTTACGACGGCTGATTACGATAAATGGATTGAAATTTCTGCAAACATAAAATTAAAATTTATCAATGCGGGACATATCCCGGGTTCAGCAAGCGTCATTTTTGACATAAACGGTAAAAAAGTTTTGTTTTCCGGCGATCTTGGCAGCGGCTATTCAAGGCTGGGCGGAGAGTTTTCAATACCTGAAAAAGCGGATATGATTTTTATGGAAGCCACTTATGCAAACGATAAGACAAAACTTAATTTTTCTGATTATGATGTTTTTCAAAACGATCTGGCAAAAGCTTTGGAAAAAGGCAAAACCGTATGGATTCCGGCTTTGTCTTTTAACAGAACGCAGAAAGTTCTTTATGAAATCAAACTCATGAAAGAAAACGGGAAACTTTCTAAAGAAGTTCCAGTTTACAGCGTTTCTCCGAGCGCAAACAGCATAACTGAAATATATCAGAAAGAGTTAAAAAACAATAAAAGCGGCGTTTGGTTTGCCGAAGAGATATATAAAGCGCGAACGGTTCTTCCGGATAAAGCCAATCTGAAAAAAAACGTAAAATTTGATAAACCGCTGATTCTTATTTCTTCAAGCGGCGATTTAGATAAAGGCATGTCGGCGCGTTTTGCGCCTACTCTTCTGCCGAGAAAAGACGTGTTTGTCATGCTTGTAAATTACGTAAGCCCCAAAAGCGCAGCCGGCTTGCTTTTGTCCGGAAAAAATAAAATTAACGGAATCAAAAGCGGCGCTTTGGTCAAAAAATACGATATATTTTCAGATCATGCGGGTTTTGATATGATACAAAAGTGGCTTTCAAATCAGGATAAAAATGCCGCAGTTTATATAATACATTCCGAAAAGAAAAGCGCTGAAAAAATGGAATCGCTTTTGAAGAAAAAAGGTCTGTCAAACGTTTTAAAAGCTTCGTTCAAAGAAAAAGCCGTTTTAGCGCGCTGAATGAACTACTGTATATGTTTTATGTAAAAAAAGGATTGCAAAAAATACAAAATTGTCATATAACCTTAAAATCGGGCAGTTTGGCAGCCGAAGCGGGTTTTGAAGTAATAGGGTTTCTATTATGCCCATCCTGTAAACAAAGTTTGTCAGTGGCTGCCGTTAATTTGTTTTACGACAAGATGCTGAAATAAACATGTCCCAGCCGCAGCACGACAAATAAGTATCCCATGTATTGCGGCGGGCGTGAGATGT
>JAISDI010000051.1 GCA_031264895.1 Endomicrobium sp.
GTTTTTGTTTTACGACGAAAGTGGATCAACCCACTGCGTATATTGAACATGAAATTTAGAACCTTGCGCATACGGCAAATCCCCCGTCCGGAGACATTGTCTCCGTACACCCCCTTTAAAAAGTGGGAATTACGGCGAACAGCGAAACGGCAAAGTGGATCCACCCCCGTATAAAAACCTTACGGGGCAGGCTTCTGTGGAATTACAGAATTTAACAACACTCGGGGATGACGACAAAGGAAAAAGATGGTTTTTAGAAAGCTCTAATGGAATTTTTGGGTTTAACGGCAACGTGGATACCGACTGGAGTTTACCCCAGCCGCTGCGCGCCGAATAAGAAGCGCATGTCTTGCGGCGGGCGCGAGACGTGAGTGCCCTATCCTTATCTTTACGGGGTCGGTATGACAAAAAACATAGATTTTCATGCGTTTGTCGTGACTACAGGCAAGCTTCAGTGTCCGGGCTTTGATTATAAAAGCAACGACGAAATCCCCCGTCATGCTCCGCATGCCACCCCCTTTAAAAAAGTGGGAATTAACGGCAACGACAAAATGGATTTCTACTTTTGTCGGACAACTTGACAGCTTTTGTCGTAACATGCATATGAAGTAATGGGACAATATATTAAACCCAAATATTCCATTAGAGCTAAGATTTTCTAATGGAACCCATTAGAAATAATGAAGAATAATAGATTGAAAACACAATGAGTTATGCAAAATAAAAAAGGTCAAAAAAAGCATAGGAAAAAAGGTAACAAATAGGTGTTTCTTCTAAAATATTGTTTGTCATGCCCGAAATTTGTAATCGGGCATCCATTTTTACTAAAGAAGTTTTTGTTTTACGACGAACATGGATCAATCCCCGACAAAGACACTCGGGGATGACGACAAATGAAAAAAGATGGTTTTTAGAAAGCTCTAATGGAATATCTGGGTTAAAAGGCAAAATAGATACCGTATCAAGCACGCAATGACAGCCCACACCGTTGTCATTGCGGCGAAAGCCGAAATCTATTTTTGTCGTGGTCGTTAATTCCCACTTTTTAAAGGGGGTGGACTGCGAAGCAGGACGGGGGATTTTTGCCTTTACTGTATTTCCGGCTTAACGGCAACAATACATTATTTCTTTTTATCAGACAAATTATTTTTCGGTAAACGTTCTTTTAAAAAAGATATTACAGCGCTCATATTTTGCAATATGTCTTTTGCCGATATTCGTATAATTTCAATACCCTGCGACTTAAAAAATTTATCTCTTATAGCGTCATCTTCTTGCTTTTTTTCATTATCATGAGAATAACCGTCAATTTCAATAACAACTTTATTCGACATATTATAAAAATCAACAATATAATTGCCTATAACTCTTTGACGCAGCCAATTTAATCCGTTAAGTTGTTTATTTTTTATCTGTTGCCATAATAAAACTTCATGTAATATGCCCGCTTTTCTTAATTTACGGCCTGCTTCTTTTAATTTTGCATTGTAATATAGAGGCGTCATATAATTTCTCACATCATATTTAATAAAGTGTGTTTTCGATCTATTATTCTTCGTTATTTCTAATGGTTTCCGTTAGAAAATTTTATCTCTAAATAGGAATATCCGGAGTTCGTATTCCGGGCGCAAAGGCTTGCAGGGTATTACATTTTTTCCGGGGCGGATACGCCTAATAGGGCTAGGGCGGTTTTGATGATTATCATGACGGCTTCTATGAGTTTTAATCTTGATGCGGTGAGGTTTGGGTCGTCGTTTAGGACGCGGCATTTTTCATAGAATTTATGGTATGCGTCGGCAAGTTCCATTAAATATGCGGTAAAATGGTGCGGGCTCATGGTTTTTTCGCAAAGCGACAGAGTGTCGCAAAAAGCCGCAAGCTGTTTTATAAGTTCTCTTTCTTCTTTTGTGCTTAAAAGGCCGTAATCAATTTCAGAAGGCAGATTTTTTTCGTTTTTGCTTTCTTTGACGATAGAATTGCATCTCGCGTTTACGTACTGCACATAAAAGACCGGATTTTCGCTTGATTGTTTTTTTGCCAGATCCAAATCGAACTCAAGCTGCGAATCCGGCGCGCGCAGCAGGAAAAAAAATCTGCAAGCGTCTTTGCCCACCTCGTCGACTACTTCTTTAAGCGTTATAAATTCGCCGCTCCTTGTGGACATCGCCGCAGGCTTGCCGTCTCTTATAAGCGAAACCAGCTGGTACAAAATAACTTTTAACGACTCTTTTTGAAAACCCAGCATCTGCACGCATGCGTTTATCCTTGTAACATATCCGTGATGGTCTGCGCCCCAAAGATTTATAAGTTTGGAAAAACCTCTTTCAAATTTATTTTTATGGTATGCGACGTCCGAAGCCAGATACGTGTATCTTCCGTCGGAACGTCTTAAAACTCTGTCTTTATCGTCGCCAAATTTGGTCGAAGCAAGCCAGAGCGCGTCGTCGCAAACGTAAGCGTCGCCTTTATTTTGAAGATATTCGCAGGCTTTGTCGACTTCGGTTTTGCCGTCCGCGTCTTTATCGAAAGCTATTTTACCTTCGGAAAACCAGTTGTCGAAACTTACGGCAAAATCTTTTAAATCGGCTTTTATAGTCGCAAGAATATCTTTTACGGCTTCTTTTTTAAAATCTATATCGTTGATATTTCCGTTTTTGTCAGCAAGCCTTTTTGCAATTTCCGCAATATATTCGCCTTTATAGCCGTCTTGCGGAAAAGGAGCGTTTTTATCTTTTATCTGCAAATATTTTGCCTTAACCGAATCCGCAAGAACGAGCATCTGGTTGCCCACGTCGTTAAGATAATATTCTTTTGTAACGTCGTAACCCAAATGTTTCAGCACCCGCGCAAGAGAATCTCCTATTGCCGCTCCGCGCCCGTGACCTATGTGCAAAGGCCCGGTGGGATTTGCAGAAACAAACTCTACCATTATTTTTTCTTTATTATTTGAAGCAAGACTTCCGTATTTTTCTTTTTGTTCAAGAATGGCTTGAAGCTCTTTATGGAGAATTTCATCTTTTATACGCAGATTTATAAAACCCGCGCCGGCAATTTCGGCTTTGCTTATAAAATCAGGCAGCTCTTTTAAAAATATTTCTATCAGTTCTTTTGCAATGTTTTGAGGATTGGTTTTTAACTTTTTAGCGATTATCATCGCGGCGTTTACCGCAAAATCCGCGTCAATATTTTTAGGCGGGATTTCAACGGTAAAAGAAATATTTTCAAGTCCTTTCTCTTTTGCATATTTTCCCGCAATCGCGTTAAGTTTTACGGTTATCTGTTGTTTGATCATACGTTTTTTTCCTTTTGGGTGTCTTTAAAAACCCTAAAAAAGTTAAATTTAAAATGTTCGTTACCAGTTTACTGATCTGTATTTAACATGGATGCCCGATCACGACCTTCGGGCATGACGACAAAGATGGTTTTGCCAGTTTGTCATCCCCGAATGTTTTAATCGGGGATCCATTTTGCTGTTTGTCGTCAATTCTTAACTCGTTTCAGCATCTTCGCTTAGAATTTTGTTTTACATTGCGGAGTCAAAATATCCGGTCAGTCTACGAAAAAAGGTATTTCGTTTATATTTGCATAGCCGAAATTAATGCCTAAAGAGGCGGCTTTGTTTAAATCGCGGCGGGCGCTTTTATAATCTTTCAATCCTTCTTTTGCAAGTCCTCTTACCAGATAAGCTTTTCCGTTGCCTGGCTGCATTTTTATGACTTTATCTAAATCTTTTTTTGCGCCTTCATGATCGTTAATTTTATTTTTCGCTATTGCCCGGCAAAAAAGCAGCTGCGGATTGTCCGGATTGAGATTTACCGCTTTTGTAAAACTTTCGACGGACGCCGCAAAATTTCCCATGTTGTACTCGATTACGGCAATATAGCGGTATATTTTGTAATCCTCGGGATTTAATTCGGCAAGCTTTTTTAAATCGTTTAAAGCTCCGTCATAATTATTCATTTTATATCTTATCCCGGCGCGCGTTAAATAAGATTTTGCCGCTTTAAAAGCATAATTTTCGGCTTTGTCATACTTTTTCTCAAGTCCGTTTTTTTTCAGCTTTTTAATGACGGATTCGCAGTTTTCGTATGCTTCGGTAAAATCCGGATCCAAATCAACGGACGCAAGATAATCGTCTATGGCGCGTTCAGCATGGCCTGAAAGTTCTTGGGCATAGCCCCTGCTGAAATAAATATTTGCGTTAAACGGGTCGAGCTTTAAAGCTTTATTGAAATCTTTTATCGCGGACTTTGCTTTTCCGGTATATATTTTGGAATTTCCTCTTGTAAGATATGCCGCTGCAATATAAGGATCATATTTTATGGCTTTTTCGCTGTCTTGGGCTGCGCCTTTGTAATCTTGCGCCATATATTTTATTGCAGCTCTGTTGGCATACGCGCCGGCATTTTTTTTGTTGAGTTTTATTGCATGATCATAATCTGCCAATGCGCCGCCATAATCTTCCAAAATAGCTTTAACATATGCCCTGACAACGTACAAATCTGAAGAACCGGACGAAATTTTGACTGCTTTATCAAAATTCGCCAAAGCTTCGGAATAATTTTCTGCGGCAACAAATTTATTTGCCGTATCAACGTAAACCAAAGCCGCCGAGTCGATTTCCTCATGCGAATGCAGAGCGTCGCAATAAACATTTGCGGCAAACAAAACAAAAAATGCCGCTGCAAATAATATTTTTTTCATCCGGAAAGTCTCCGTTTTATATATGACCCGATTATTATACTTAATTACAATTGATTTTATAAGACGCGTGAAAGTTTTTTTTGCAAAGTGAAAATTATGCGGCGCTGACTTTGCTATAGCCGGATATGTTTTTTGCTGCGCGGCGGTAGAATGAAAAACTCCCGAAATGGCGACTTGCGTCAATTTATTTCGGGAGTTTTTTTATATTTTTATGATCTTATTCTAAATATATTTCGGTTCTTCTGTTTGCTTTTCTTCCTTCTT
>JAISDI010000227.1 GCA_031264895.1 Endomicrobium sp.
GTAATTTGTACGGACGTCGACAAAGACAAAATTTATAGTCTCAAGAACGGGCAAGTCCCTATTTATGAACCCGGAATAAACGAACTTATAGCCAATAACGTAAAAGCGGGAAAACTCACATTTTCAACCGATATAGACGAGGCCGTTCAAAAATCCGAGGTTATTTTTATAGCCGTCGGAACGCCTACCTTAGAAGACGGTTCCGGTTCGGCTGATTTGCAATATCTTTTTTTAGCGGCCAAGACCGTCGCAAAAGCGATGAACTCTTATAAAGTCATAGTAACAAAATCTACGGTTCCGGTAGGAACGGCAGATAAATTGAAAGAACTTATAAAACAAAATTCAGAATTTGATTTTGACGTAGTTTCAAATCCGGAGTTTTTGAAAGAAGGGTCGGCAATTATCGATTTTATGAAACCAGACAGAATAGTTATCGGAGCGGACAGCCAAAAAGCCGCAGAAATAATGCAGGACATATATAAGCCGTTTACGAGAAATTTTCATCCGATCATAATTATAGACGTCAAAAGCGCAGAGCTTGCAAAATATGCGTCGAACTGTTTTCTTGCGGCCAAAATTTCTTTCATAAACGAAATAGCCAATATATGCGAAAAAACTCAGGCAAATATAGACAATGTCAGAAAAGCCATAGGAGCCGATAAAAGGATCGGCTATGAATTTCTTTATAACGGCATAGGCTACGGCGGTTCTTGTTTTCCGAAAGACGTGCGCGCATTGATCGCGACGGCAAAAAACAGCGGTTATGTTCCACAATTTTTGGAAGCCGTCGAAAAAGTTAACGAATTTCAAAAGACGACTTTATTCGATAAAATATCGGCTCATTACAAAGACGGCATACAAGGGCTTACTTTTGCCGTATGGGGATTAAGTTTTAAGCCAAACACCGATGACATGCGCGAAGCGCCGTCGGTAAACGTAATAAACGCGCTTCTTGAAAAAGGCGCCAAAATAAAAGCTTTTGATCCGGTTGCGACGGAAAATGCAAGGTCAATATTTAAAGATAAAATATCTTATGCGCAAAACATAGAAGACGCTTTGGATAATGCCGACGCTTTAATAATTTTTACCGAATGGAATGAATTTAGAAATGTGTCGGACGGTCTCTTAAAATTAAAAATGAAGGGAAATGTAGTTTTTGACGGAAGAAATCTGTATGATCCCGAGCTTATGAAAGAGCAAGGGATAATATATTATTCAATGGGGCGTTTACAATGAAAACTGTACTTATAACGGGAAGCGCAGGTTTTTTAGGTTCACATTTATGCGACAAGATGCTTTCATGCGGTTTTAAAGTCATAGGTATCGACAATTTATGTTCCGGTAACGAACGCAATATATCTCATTTAAACGCTGACAAAAACTTTACTTTTATAAAAGAAGACGTAATTTCTTTTGATACCGGCGAAAAAATAGATTACATACTTAATTTTGCGTGTCCCGCGTCGCCGGTAGCTTATCAAAGAGATCCGCTTTTTACTTCAGACACGTGTTATCTGGGCGCGCGCAATATGCTTGAAATGGCAAAACGCAATAATGCGGTTATTTTGCAGGCTTCCACAAGCGAAGTATACGGCGATCCGGACGTTTCTCCGCAAAACGAAAATTACTGCGGCAACGTAAACCCTCACGGAATACGCAGCTGTTACGACGAAGGCAAACGCATTGCCGAAAGTTTAATGTTCGATTATGCGCGCCTTTTCGGCGTGAAAATCAAAGTTGCCCGCATTTTTAACACTTACGGGCCGCGTATGGATAAAAATGACGGAAGAGTTGTTTCCAATTTTATAGTGCAGGCTTTGCAGAATAAACCGATTACGGTTTACGGCAGGGGAGAACAAACTCGTTCTTTTTGTTATGTTGACGATTTGGTAGACGGCATAACAAAACTGCTGTTAAGCAAAGACGATATCATAGGGCCTATAAATATCGGTACGGACTTTGAATTCAGCATATCGTGGCTTGCCAATACCGTTACGGAACTGATAAAAACAAGTTCCGAGATCGAATATAAAAGCCTGCCTTCAGATGATCCTCAAAAAAGAAGGCCTGATTTAACTCTTGCAAAGCAGACGCTTGGCTACATGCCAAAAGTCAGCGTTTTAGACGGTCTTGCAAAAACAATAGAATATTTCAGGCAAATCGTTTAATTTTTTAATTAAAATGACACAGCGCACTGTCCGGTCATGCCGACAAAAATGATTTCACTAGTTTGTCATTCCCGAAGGTTTTTATCGGGAATCCATTTTGTCTTTTAGCTTTTTGCCGCCATCACAACATTTAAGTTATTTTCCTATTTAACATGGATCCCCGACAAAGACACTCGGGGATGACGACAAAGGAAAAAGATGGTTTTTAGAAAGCTCTAATGGAATTTTTGGATTTAATGATTTTTTAGAGAACAAAAAAAAGGAATCCCATTTAATGTTAAAAGTATGTTATATAATCACCAAGCTTGAGCTGGGCGGCGCCCAAAAATTTACTTTATATACTGCGGAAAATATAAATAAAGAGCATTTTGAAGTTTCATTGATCTGCGGAATAAACGGAATTTTGGACGAAGAAGCAAAAAAAAATATAAGAACGCTGTTTCTGCCGGATTTAGTAAGAGAAATTTCTCCGGTCAAAGATTTAAAAGCTCTCTTTAAAATATGGAAAATTTTGAGGAAGGAAAAACCGGACATAGTTCA
>JAISDI010000241.1 GCA_031264895.1 Endomicrobium sp.
TCTTGTCTTGTCTTGTCTTGTCTTGTCTTGTCTTGTCTTGTCTTGTCTTGTCTTGTCTTGTCTTGTCTTGTCTTGTCTTGTCTTGTCTATGTTTAACTCCATTTTTGTCTCCAAAAAACTATTATTAAATTTAAAGTTATTGTATAAAATATTATTTTGTAAGTCCAATTTTATAAACAATTTTTAAAACAAAATAATAACACAAACATTGTAATAGTAAGCAATTTTTATAAAATTCACACAAAATTGAATACGATTTTTAAAAGTAGATACATCTTGTGATATTTCAATAATTACCTGAATCTTCTACAGAAAATCCATTTCATCTTTTGCCGTTGCAGTTGTCTTATAGTCCATAAACATGGTTTTCATAAAAAACTATCGATTTATTGTTGTTTTTGCAAATATATTGACAATATCTTCTTTTGTTAGTATATTATCAATGCTCTTAGAGCTGTTTCCCCCGGTGCCACAGATGCCGGAAGTGCTTACAGTTCTAAGAGCATTATCTTTTACATACACAAGATACTTATAAGAAAATCTTTCCTTTACTTCAAAATCAGAATACCAATGAGCAGAATCAACCAAAGTTATTGTTTTGTTATTATTTCCGGGGCTTAAAACAATAATCAATGTTTTTATTTGCTCGTCAAACTTTC
Organism: Endomicrobium sp.; assembly: GCA_031264895.1. Lineage (GTDB taxonomy): Bacteria > Elusimicrobiota > Endomicrobiia > Endomicrobiales > Endomicrobiaceae > Endomicrobium_B. The sequence continues at coordinate 660 of JAISDI010000241.1, forward strand.
TCTTAACATCCGTTAAAACTATTAAACTGTTTTCTTTACCTTTCCTTGTAGACTTCGTTACCATTTTAGGATCTATAAGATAATCTGTCATATTTTCAATTTCATCCCAAGAAAGTTCGTGTTCCTCTTTAAGTTTTTTTATAAATCTTTGTAATTAGGGCGTGTTCACACAAATTACGCACATGCGCTGCTAGGATTTTTGAGGAAATTTTGGTTTTTTTGCTTCGCAGATACGTCTGTGTATCTTTGGCGCAAAAAAACCAAAATTTACCGAAAAGCTGCCGCAGCCCCTTTGGGGTTTGGCCAAAACAAGCCCAACTGCGTTGTTGCGGCTCCTATCAATAGTTCCGCTATTGCTTTGTCGCCGCGCCTAGCATTTGGGCTTGTTTTGACCAAACGCATGCGCGTAATTTATGTGAACACGCCCTAATAAATTCCCTTGACTCATTCCGAGTTGTGTATATAAAAACGGCGTCTTACCGATTATGGGAATAAGACGAGAAAAATGATACCCTTCTCTGTGTAATTTTGTTTGTCGCTTAAAATTTTCTTTATCTTTTTCACTAGCCTCAAAAATCATCTTTTCAATATTTTTTTGTAATTTTTCTTCCATATATAGTCCTTTTAAAATTTAGATTATTTTATCATTTTTATTTGCTTTTTTCATTATATTTTGTTGACTTTTTTTGCTTTATTGTTCTTGTATTTTTTCAGCCTATTTAAGTTTATATTGCTCAAAAAAAATTAAACAAAAACAAAATCACAGAATTCCAAACATTAGGAGCAAACAGCAACAGCAGAATTTACAACACAGCTGCGACAGCGGACATTACAGTACATAAAATCTTTAAATATTGTACTGCACTGCATGATTTGCATAAAAAACTATTGATTTATATAGAATTATTATGATAATATTGTATCGCAGTACAATATTTGCATAAGGAATTGGTATGTATTTAGAACGTACAATAGAAACCTATATTAAGAAAATATCATCCGGTTTTCCGGTTTTTTTACTTACGGGAATGCGTCAGACAGGCAAAAGTTATATTTTGAATAAAATTAAAGAACACGGACGCAAATATGTGTCTTTAGATGACTTGCAAATTAGGAAATTTGCCGTTGAAGATCCGAAAGGTTTTATAGACGTTTATCAGCCGCCTGTCATCATTGACGAAATTCAATATGCTCCTGAATTGTTTACTTATATAAAAATTTATGTCGACACGCACCCAAAACAAAAGGGATTGTTCTGGCTTACCGGCAGTCAAAGGTTTCATCTTATGAAAGGAATAAGAGAATCTCTTGCGGGGCGCGTGGCAATTATTGACATGCTCGGGCTTTCATACAGAGAAATTGCCAACCGTCCGGATTATAAACCGTTTGTTCCTGATTTCAATCTTGCGGGCAGCAAAAATAAATTTGCCGGTCTTAATGCCATAGACGTATTTACAAATATCTGGAAAGGCTCGTATCCGGGCTTTATAACCGATTCAAGCGTAGACAGAGACGCTTTTTATAGAAGTTATCTGCGAACATATATAGAACGCGACATAAGCGACGATATAGGAATTAAAAACGAACTTCAATATTACGATTTCATACGCGCGGCGGCTTCAAGGACAGGAGGGCTGCTCAACTATTCAAATTTATCGGCAGACGTTGACATAAATGTCCGCACGGCAAAAAAATGGATGGAAGCTCTTGTGCGTTCGGGGCTTGTTTATATTCTTGAACCTTATACGCCTAACATAAACCGCCGCATTGCAAACACCCCTAAAATTTATTTTATGGACACAGGTCTTGCTGCTTATCTCACAAAGTGGGACAGTCCGGAAACTCTTATGAACGGCGCTTTCAACGGAGCGGTTTTAGAAACTTACGTTTTCTGTGAAATTATGAAATCGTACTGGCATAACGGCAACGAAGAAAGCATTTATTTTTACCGTGAAAATGAGAGGAAAGAAATCGACTTTATAATAGAACGCAATAATACATTGTATCCTATAGAGGTAAAGAAAACGGCTTCTCCGGACGTGAGCGACTTTAAAAATTTTTCACTGCTTGAAAATTTTAAAAGCAAACAGACCGGTACGGGCGCGGTGATATGTATGTATCCCGAAGCAATGCCTATAGGTAAAAACGTTTTATCCGTTCCCGTGTGGGAAATATAGTCCGCGCGTTTGAGTTGCGAACGTTATTTTTATACAATAAACAATAAATTTTACATTACAAAGGAAATATGATGTTTATAGGTTTTGGCTATGACGTGCATAGATTTAAAAAGGGCAGAAAGCTGATACTGGGCGGGGTTGAAATTGCAAACCCGAAAGGGCTTGACGGCCATAGCGACGCAGATGTTTTGCTTCACGCTTTGATGGACGCGCTTTTAGGCGCGGCAGGGCTTAACGATATAGGGCATTTCTTTCCGAATACCGACTCAAAATATAAAGATATTTCCAGCATAAAACTTTTGGAAACGGTTTATAAAGAATTAAAAAAACGAAACTTTAAAATAAATAATATAGACATTACCGTGATAGCGGAGTTTCCGAAAATTTATCCTTATATCGAACAGATGAAAGAAAATATTTCAAAAACGATAAAATTAAACAAAACAAGAGTGGCAATAAAAGCTACCACGAACGAAAAAATGGGTTTTATCGGCAGAGGCGAAGGAATAGCCGCAATGGCGGCAGCGTCAATCCAAGGAAAAAGAAAATGACAATAAAATTTTATAATACGCTTACGAACACAAAAGAAGAGTTTAAACCGCAAAAAGAAAATTTTGTCACAATGTATGTCTGCGGGGTTACTCCATACGACGAAGTTCATCTGGGGCATGCAAGGGCATACGTAACTTTTGATATAGTAAAAAGACATTTACAGGTAAGAAAATATAAAGTCAGACACGTGCAGAATTTCACGGATATTGACGATAAAATAATAAAAAGAGCTTTAGAAAAAGGTATTTCCCCGTCGGCTTTGGCGCAAATATATATAGACGATTATTTTGAACAAACCGCTAAACTTAACATTCTTAAGGCAAACTCTTATCCGTGCGTTACGGAAATGATTCCGGAAATAATAAACTTTATACAAAAACTTATTGAAAAAGGTTTTGCATATGTTGTTGACGGAGACATTTATTATTCGGTATACAAATTTAAAGAGTACGGCAAACTTTCAAAAAGAAATCTTGAAGATTTAAAAGCCGGCGCAAGAGTAGAAATCTGCGGCGAAAAAAATTCGGCTTTTGATTTCGCTCTATGGAAAAAGACAAAAGAAGGAGAACCCGAAGACGCTTCATGGGACAGCCCGTGGGGCAAAGGAAGACCCGGCTGGCATATCGAATGTTCCGTAATGTCTTCAAAAATTCTCGGAGACACGATAGACATACACGGCGGCGGACAGGATTTGATTTTTCCGCATCATGAAAATGAAATTGCACAAAGCGAAGCCTGCAGCGGACAACAGTTTGTAAAATACTGGATTCATAACGGTTTTGTGACGGTAAACAAAGAAAAAATGTCAAAATCTTTAGATAACTTTTTCACGCTTAAAGACATTTTTAAAAAGTATGATCCGCGCGCGGTACGCTATTATCTGCTTACGCAGCATTATAAAAGCCCTCTTGATTTCTCTGATTCGGGTTTGGAAGCCGCAAAAAACGCTTTACAAGGCCTTGACGACGCATATTTAAGACTGAAGGCTGCGGCTGCGCAAACAGCGCAGGTGCAGGACGGCGACCTTACGGAATTAAAAAATAACTTTTTAAATTCTCTCGACGATGATTTTAATTCCGAAAAAGCTTTGTCGTATCTGCACGAATTAAAAAATATAATTTTAAAAGAACTTTTTAGCGTGGATAAAATAAGGCTTTGGCAGTTCAGAACTCTTTTTGAAGAGTTTGCGGATGTTTCTCTGGGAATTTCTCTTCCGGAAACGCAAAATGACGACGAAAACCTGCAGTCTCTTTTAAACGCAAGAAACGAAGCCAGAAAAACAAAAAACTGGGCTGAAGCAGACAGACTAAGAAAAGAAATCGACGAAAAAGGCTATAAAATAGTAGATAACCCCGACGGAACGTCGGTATTGACAAAAAAAATATAAGGGGTTATCTTTAGCCGTCACCCTGAAAACAAAGGTTTTTGCAGACGGTATATTATGCTAACCAACGACAACGGCGATTACCACGTCCGAAACAGAATGTCTCGTACACCCCGCCAGTCAAAGACTGTTAAAAAAAGGGGATTACGGCAACGGTAATTATTAATTAGTAGTTGGGTATCTCTAAAACCCTAAAAAAGTTCAAATTAAAAGGTTCGTCATACTGAATTTATTTCAGCATCTCATCGTGAAAAAAATTAACGACAGACCCTGAAACGAGTTCAGGGTGACAATCAAAAAGAAGAAACTTTTTTCTCATAATATAAATTTCTTTCTGTACCTGTCTTTGTCTTTGTCTTTGTCTTTGTCTTTGCCGTTGTATTTGCCGTCCGCTTTTGTCGTTAGCCGTTGTAGTTGTCGTTCGCCGCCTCTAAGCGAGTCTATGAGCGAAAGATTTTTGAAGATTATCAAATTCGGTTGTTTGAGCGGCATTCCTCTTAAGTCTTTATGCCGCGAGTTCCGAATTTGCTTC
>JAISDI010000253.1 GCA_031264895.1 Endomicrobium sp.
CCGAATTTGATAATCTTCAAAAATCTTTCGCTCATAGACTCGCTTAGAGGCGGCGAACGGCAACGACGAAAGACAACAACAACTAACAACAAAAGCGAACGGCAAAGACAAAAGACAAAACGGCAGTATGGGTTTATAGGTCGTCATTCCGGCGAAAGCCGGAATCCATTTTGCCGTTTCCGTAATTCCCATTTCTACAAAAGAGGGAATTCCCGAATTTTTGGAAACAAGGGGGAATTTCTGATTTTTTGAAAGTGGTAATTACGACAACAGCAAAGTGGATTCCCGATAAAAACCTTCGGGAATGACAAAGGAATAAAATCATTTTTGTCGTCATGCCCGAAGTTCTCGGAAATGCTGTAATTCTTTTGAAGCCTGCCCCGTGAAGTCTTAACACGGGGGGCATCCATGTTAAATACAAATCAGTGGGTTAATTACGTACACATAGGAGGAAATCATGTTTGTTAAAGTAAGGGGAACAAAAGCGGGCGTACACGGGGAAGGCGAATTTATTGTGAATGTCGACAGCATAAAAAGCATTGAAGTGCTGCTTGGGGAAAACAAAATTTTGTATTTGTTCGACGATGCCAAAGGCATAATGATAAGAGACGAAGATTTTAACAGGCTTTATCCTCTGCTTGAAATTAAAGACTGCACTATCGACTGATTTATTTTGATTTAGGGCTGCCGACGGAAACTGATTTTATAAATTCTCCGGCAGCTTTTTCATTTCTTGCAGAATCCGGATAAATGCACAGCGCCTGCCAGAAATGCGTTTTATCGGTTATAAGCTGCTGCTTAATTGCAAATTTTTTCCCGTCTATTTCAAAAGTTCCTTCAAGAAGCACGCCTTCGGCATAGCCGACTTTGTTTTCGGTAACTTTATATAAAAAATTGTTATCTTTAAATTTTGCTTCCGAAGCCTCTATTGCAGTGCGGAGGTTCGCCTTATTTTTATATTCGCAGTAATGCACGATATAGTCCGCTTTTTTATATGAAGAAGAATAGAAATATACGGTTTTGACTTTATCTTTCAAGCGTTCTTTTATATTTTGTTCGGAAAGTTCCCGCCTGCTCAAAGGCGGAGCCGTAACGGTAATTCCGATTGTTTCAATATTTTGTTCTGTAGGAGCATTTTTCTTTTCCGCGTTTCTTGCCGCGGCGTTTATCGCGGCAAATATGCCCGCAAGAACAATTAGCGTTATCCAAAAACGTATTTTCATTTTTTCTTCTCCGCTTTATGCGCTATGACTTCGTCTATTACTATGGAATCAATATACTTTTGCGCAGATTCTTTGTTTGCCTGTGAGTATGGGAAAACCGAAAGCGCCTGCCAGAAATTCAGATTTCTTTTTATTAATACAATTTCCGTTCCGAAAGGTTTACCGTCTATTTCGAAAGTTCCGGAAATGCCTATTTTTTCGTCTTTATCTTCGGGATTTTGCAAAATTTCGTATTTAAACGATTTCCCTTCAAAAATGACGAATATGTTTTTTTGCGCGTCTTCAAGATTTATTTCGTTTTTGTAAAGCGTATATATCAGCGAGTACTCGACTTTTTTATAAAAAGTTCCATAAACGGCGGCATAATCTACAAAATCTTTTTGCGTTTCTCTAATCTGCTCTTCGTTTAATGTCTTTTTCTCGAGTACGGGAGCAGTTACGGTTATGGATGCTTCTTCGATATACTGTTTTTGCGGTTCTTTTTTTGCCGAGTTAAACTGCATTCTGGCATTACATGAAATGACGGTAATTCCGATTATAGCAACCAATATCCATACAAAAGTTCTCAAACTCATAGCAAATCCCTTTTCCGTTTATTTAAAATCCGATGGAATATTATATAATATGTGAAAATTTAAAACTATAACGATAAAAAGATGATAAAAATTACCGACCTTAATAAATCATTCGGAAGCAGAGTTCTTTTTGACAATCTTAACATGAGCGTCAACGAAAAAGAGCGGGTAGGCCTTGTCGGCAGAAACGGACACGGCAAAACCACTTTATTTAAAATTATTCTCGGCGAAATGGAATACGATTCCGGTTCGGTGAATATGCCAAAGAATTATAAAATAGGCTATCTCGAGCAGCATATCAACTTCACAAAACAAACCGCCGTTGACGAGGTCTGCCTTGCATTGCCGGACGGCGAAAAAGACGAGAAATGGAAAGGCGAAAAAATTCTTTCGGGGCTTGGATTTTCTTCTTCCGACATGCTCAAAAATCCGCTGGAGTTTTCGGGCGGATATAAACTCCGTATAAATCTGGCAAAAGTTCTGCTGTCGGACGCAAACATGCTTATGCTTGACGAGCCTAACAATTACCTCGATATTGTGGCGATAAGATGGCTTTCGGGTTTTCTGCGCAGTTGGAAAGGCGAACTTATGCTTATAACGCATGACAGAAATTTTATGGACAGCGTCGTAACGCATTGCGCCGCCATTCACCGCGCAAAAGCCAGAAAAGTTATGGGAAACACCCGCAAACTTTATGAGCAGATAGAAAAAGAAGAAGAAATTTACGAAAAAACCAGACAGAATCAGGAAAAAAAGAAAAAACAAACCGAAATTTTTATCAGAAGATTCAGAGCGAAAGCAAGGCTTGCCGGCATGGTTCAGTCGCGCATTAAATGTCTTGAAAAACAGGAAACTATGGAAGAACTTACCGAAATGGAAAATCTTGATTTTTCTTTTTCGGCAATGCCTTTTCACGCCGCAAAAATGCTTGGCGCGCACAATCTCGGTTTCGGATATTCTCCGGATAATATGCTTATGCAAAAACTTTCTTTTGACGTTCTCAAAAAAGACAGAATATGCGTTATAGGCAAAAACGGAAAAGGCAAATCAACTCTTTTAAAACTTTTAGCAGAAAGACTTACTGCGGTTGAGGGAAGCATAAAAAAACATCCGGATTTAAAAACTTCGTATTTCGTTCAGTCGGATTCGGCAAATCTGGTCGCGCAAAGGACGGTTTTTGAAGAAATTATGAATGCGGACAATGAATGTCTTCCGCAAAAAGCAAGAAACATAGCCGGAGCAATGATGTTTAGCGGAGACGATGCCGCAAAAAAAATCGAAGTTTTAAGCGGCGGCGAAAAAAGCCGCGTTTTGCTGGGTAAAATATTGGTAAAACCATGTCATCTGCTTTTGCTTGACGAGCCTACGAATCATCTCGATATGGAATCCTGTGAAAGTTTAATTGAAGCTGTTGAAGAGTTTGAAGGTTCGGTCATAATGGTTACGCACAATGAAGAGCTGCTTCACAATATCGCGCAAAGGCTTATTATTTTCGACAGAGGAAAAGTAAGCGTTTTTGAAGGCTGTTACCGCGATTTCTTAGACAGCAGAGGCTGGGAAGACGAAGGCGACGACATTAAATCAAAAAATGACGTAAAAAATAAAGCGTTTACCAGAGAAGAAATAAAAAAGCAAAGAGCGCTGCTCATTCAGGAAAAATCAAAAATTTTAAAACCTCTCGAAGAAAGCGTGTTAAAACTCGAAAAAGAAATATCCGCCAAAGAAAAAGAACTGCACGCAAACACGGAAAAACTCATCAGCGCTTCAATGGAAAAAGACATAGAGTTTCTTGCCGAGGGACCAAAAACCGACAAAAAACTGAAAGCCGAACTGAATACGCTATATGATAAATTTTCCTCCGTAACTGAAGAATTTGAAAAACAGTCGGAATATTTCAATATCAAAATGATGGAAATTGACGGCTGAGCTTATAAAAATACATGGTTTTCTTTTAGCCGCTTTATTGAAGCGGGCAGAGGTGACGGATTAATTTATATTTAAGTTTATACGCGCGTTCTTAAAAGTCATATTGAGTTTTCATTTGTTTTTTTATAAAATCCTATTCATCTGTTCTAATTTAGCAATGGGGTTTATATGAGCACCAGAAGGCAGGCCAGGGAATGTTCTTTACAAATGCTTTATACGGCTGACAATTGTAATATGCCTATTGAGGCCGTTTACGAATGTTTTGACGAGTATTTTCCGCGCGGAGAGGATTACAGAATTTTTGCCGTAAAAATATTTAAAGGCGTGTGCTGCAAAAAAGTAGAAATAGATTCTCTGATTGCAAAATATGCAAAAAACTGGGAACTGGACAGAATGGCCGCAGTCGACCGAAATATTATCCGCCTTGCCGCTTATGAAATTATCGACATGCCCGAAACTCCTATAAACGTCATAATAGACGAAGCCGTTGAAATATCAAAGAAATATTCCACAAAAGATTCCAGTAAATTCGTAAACGGCATTCTCGACAAGCTTAAAGCCGCCAGACAGCAGCAGACAAAATAAAATCAGTTTTATAAACCTTTAGAAAGAAGGTTTTTTTTATTTATATGAAAAAAGATATCAAAAGCCGTATCGATTATTTGAGAAACGAAATAACCCGCCATAATAATCTTTATTATGAGAAGTCTTCTCCGGAAATATCCGACGCTGAATATGACGCTCTCGTTAAAAAGCTTGAAAAACTTGAAAAAGAATATCCGCAATACGCTTCAAAAGAATCTCCTACGCAAAAAGTATCGGGTCTGGCTTCGTCTTCTTTTGCTTCGGTAAAACATGCAGTTCCGATGCTTTCGCTTGACAATACTTACTCTGCGCAAGAAATAGCCTTGTGGTATGATAGAACTCTTAAAAACGCCGAAAACACAAATATTGAATTTATTGTCGAGCCTAAAGTGGACGGCGTAAGCGCAAGCCTTACTTATGTCAACGGGGAGCTTGTAACCGGCGCAACGCGCGGCGACGGCGAAACCGGAGAGGACATAACCGAAAACATAAAAACCGTAGAGTCTATCCCGCATAAATTAAAAGATAAAAACGGCCTGCCAGACTTTTTTGAATTGCGCGGCGAAGTGTATATAGATAAAGATAATTTTGCGGACATAAACAAAGAAATACTTGAAAACGGCGGACAGAAATTTGCAACCCCGCGTAATGCCGCGTCCGGCTCTTTGAGACAGAAAAATCCGCAGGTTACGGCTTCAAGAAAGCTGAGATTTTTTGTTCATTCTTTTGGTTCGGTTCACGGAAAAGATTTCAAAAAACATTCGGACTTTTTGGATTACTGTAAAAAATGCGGTTTCATTTTGCAAAATGATATCAAGTCATGCAAATCTTTAAAAGAAATAACAGATCTTACGGCTGAAATGCTTGAAAAAAGAGAAATGCTTCGCTATGAAATCGACGGGCTTGTTATTAAGGTAAATGATTTACAAATTCAAAAAGAACTAGGATATACAAATAAAAGTCCGCGCTGGGCTATAGCGTATAAATTTCCCGCCAAACAGGCGACGACAAAGCTTTTAAAAATACGTATCCAGACGGGACGCACGGGAATAATTACTCCGTCGGCAGTTTTGGAGCCGGTAGAACTTTCCGGAGTTATGATCTCGCATGCGACGCTTCATAATTTTGAAGAAGTAGAAAGACTTAACGTAAACGAAGGCGATACGGTTTTGATCGAAAGAGCCGGAGACGTTATCCCAAAAATTATAAAAGTGGCGAAAAAAGAAAGCGAAGGTTTTTTTAAACCTCCAAAATATTGTCCGGACTGTAAAAGCGAGGTAGTCAAAGAAAAAGAAGAAGAAGTCGCATACAGGTGCATAAATCCCGAGTGTCCGGAGCAATTCAGAAGACATTTAATACATTTTGCAGGCAGAAATGCAATGGACATTGAAGGTTTCGGCGAAGCTGTGATAGACCAGCTTTTAAAAAGAAACAAATTACATTCCATAGCGGACATATACCGTTTAACTTTTGACGATTTGTTTGAACTGGAACTTTTCAAAGAAAAAAAAGCGAACAATCTCATCAAAGCTGTTAACGAAAGCAAAAAACAGCCGTTAAGCAGACTTCTTTTTGCACTGGGAATACCCCACGCCGGAGAAAAAGTTTCAGAAATAATAGCTAAACAGTTTAAAAATATCGACGCAGCCGCGGCGGCGTCCGTTGACGATTTCATAAAAATAAGCGAAATAGGCGGCGTTCTTGCAAATTCAATAAAAGAGTTTTTTGAAAACGGTTCAGTAAAACATGTAATCGAAACTCTAAAAGCCGCAGGCGTAAACATGACCCAGCCCGAAAGCCAAAATTCCGGCGCGCAGTTTGAAGGCAAAACTTTTGTATTAACCGGAGAACTGCCGACATATACAAGAGAACAGGTTCAGGAAATAATAAAATCATTAGGCGGCAAAACCGCGTCGTCGGTAAGCAAAAAAACATCATACATTCTAGCCGGAGAAAACGCCGGCTCAAAACTGGAAAAAGCCAAAGAACTCGGCATAACGATAATAGATGAACGTGAATTTATTGATATGGCAGAAAAAGACAAATAGCAAAATAATTAGTAGTTAGTAATTAGTAATGAGTAATTTAGGAGCGCTTTCAGCGCAGATAAGAGGTTTGCTTACGCAAACAATGACAGAGAATTTCTTCATTTTGTCGTAGCTGTTTGCCGTAAAATCCCCTTCTGTGAAGGGGTGGACACGCTTTGCGTGGACGGGGTAGTCGTTGTTGCCGTTATGTAGTTGCCTTTGTTTTTGTCTTTGCCTTTGCCGTCAATTACTAATTACTCATTACTAACTACTAATTATTTTTTTTATGGGGATTAAATGAAAAAAGAAACCTTAGAAATCATATATCAAGACGACAATATAATCGTCATAAACAAACCGTCCGGAGTTCTTGTTATTCCTGACCAGCATACTAATGAAAACAAAACGCTTGTGGGAATGCTTAAAAAACAGTTAAATCAAAAAATCTGGGTAGTTCATAGAATTGACAAAGATACCACGGGCATTTTGGTTTTTGCAAAGAATGCCGAAACGCACAGATTTATAAGTATGCAGTTTGAAAATTCGGAAATTAAAAAGAAATATATCGCTTTGCTTTCCGGAGTTTTGGAAGACGAAGAAGGCGTTATCGATAAACCCATACTCATTTCCGGCAGAGACGTTTCAATAGACGAAACAGGGAAAAAATCAGTAACGAATTTTAAAGTTATCGAAAGATTCAAAGGTTATACTCTTGTAGAAGCGCAGCCTCAAACCGGCAGACGTCATCAGATAAGAATTCATTTCTGGAGCTTAGGGCATCCTCTGGCAATAGACGCGCAATATGGCGGCGCAGAGCCTATATATTTATCTTCAGTTAAACGAAAATATAAGGAAAAAAAGGGTATGGAAGAAAAACCTTTGATAAATAGATTAACTCTTCATGCGGCGGCGCTTACGCTTACCGTTGCGGATAAAAACGAAAAAATGACTTTTGAAGCGGCCTTGCCGAAAGATTTTGAATTGACTTTAAAACAATTGAGAAAATATTATAAGTAGTTAAAGGGGTAAAAAATGGCAAGCAAAGTATATTTTCTGCCGTGGGATAGGAGAGGGGAACTCTACGGTTTTTTGAAAAAAGCCGGAGTGTTTAGCCACGTGAAAGCCAGACAGTACCTTGCGATAAAAATCCATTTCGGCGAAGAAGGAAACGACGGTTATATAAAGCCCGAATATGTGGCGCCGGCAGTTAAAATAGCCAAAGAAAAAACGGCTTTTCCTTTTTTGACGGACGCAAGCACTATTTATGTCGGAAAACGCGCGGATGCGTATCATCATCTTTTGCTTGCCGAAAAGCACGGTTTTAATATTGCAAACTGCGGATGTCCGGTTATCATTGCCGACGGACTGAGAGGAAATGCCGAAGAAAAAGTAGAAGTCGATTTTAAACATTTCAAGAATGTTACTATTGCAAGAGATATATTTTATTCGGACAGTTTCATATTTTTAAACCATTTTAAAGGACATGAAGTTACCGGATTTGGCGGAGCTTTAAAAAATATGGGAATGGGCTGTGGAAGCAAAGCCGGAAAATATGCCATGCACCACAGTTCAAAACCGAAAGTAAAAGCCGACAAATGCAAAGCATGCGGGCAGTGCGTAAAATGGTGCGCGCAAGGCGCTCTTAAACTTGTCGACAAAAAAATAGTTATGGACGCGGACAAATGCGTAGGCTGCGGGCAGTGCATAGTTATGTGCGCTTTCGGCGTTTTCGGGTTGAAATGGAATGAAGGAACTATTGTAGTTCAGGAAAAAATCGTCGAATATGCAGCCGCCGTCGTAAAAGGGAAAAAAAGTTCCAGCATTAACTTTTTAAATCACATAAGCAAATTTTGCGATTGTTTTGCAATGGCAAAAAATCCGCCGGTAATGGAAGATATAGGCATAATGGCCGGAAACGATCCCGTAGCCGTAGATCAGGCAAGTTACGACATGGTAAAAAAAGTTTACGGAAAAGACCTTTTTAAAGAACTGTATCCGGACATAGACCCTTCCATACAGCTTGAATACGCCCAAACGCTTGCAATGGGATCAAGGGATTATGAATTGATAAAGTATTAAATGGGTTTCAGTCGTCACCCTGCAAACAAAGTTTGTCAGGGTCTGCCGTTAATTTTTTTAGGTTTTTTAGAGATACCCAATAAAGTATTGATATGCAGATAAATAAAATAGAAAAAATCAGAAACAGAAAAGACATTTTTAAGGTATTTTTTGACAGCGGAGAAAATATCCTTATTTCCGCAGACAGTATAGTAAAATTCGGGCTAAAAGAAGGAGCAGACTTAACAGATGAAGAATTAAAAAGAATTTCTTCCTTTGACAAATCCGGAAGAGCCTGTGCGGACGCGCTTGCGCTTGTGGGAAAACGTTCTTACAGTTCAAAAAGTTTATATGATAAACTGATTCAAAAAGGGTATGATTCAAAAGACGCAAAAGCCGCAGTTGGCAGGCTGAAAGAACTTAACTATATAAATGATGAAAAATTTACAAAAATCTATGCCCAGTATCTTAAAAACAGAGGAAAGGGCGAATATGCAATACGCGCCGAGCTTGAAAAACACGCGATAGACAAAAACACAATAAATGAAACTTTGGAACTTCTTAAAAGCGAAGAAGAACCGCACGAACAAATTATCGCAATAATTAAAAATAAATTTAAAAAGTTTGACTATAAAAATAAAAATGAAGTACGCAAAACGGCGGCATTTTTTTTAAGAAGAGGTTTTTCTTCGCAAACCATAGCAAAAGCTTTAAGAGAATATAAAGGCATAAATTTGGAAGACGATATATAAAAAATTTTTTAAAGGAGAAAAATCAAATGGCAACGGCTCTTTTAAGCGTGTCTGATAAAACAGGCATTGTAGATTTTGCAAAAGAATTAAAATCTCTCGGCTGGAACATAATTTCCAGCGGGGGAACGGCAAAGACGCTCGAAAACAATAAAATAGAATGCGCCGAAATCTCAGAAATTACGGGTTTCCCTGAAATTCTTGACGGAAGAGTAAAAACGCTCAATCCAAAAATACACGGCGGAATTCTTGCGATAAGAGATAAAAAATCGCATATTGAAGAGCTTCAAAAACACGGTATAGGCAAAATCGACATTGTTGCGGTAAGTCTTTATCCTTTCGAAGAAACGATAAATAAAATACCCAAACCTGAAGATAAAAAAATAGCGCAGGAAATAATAGAAAATATAGATATCGGCGGCGTGGCGCTTTTAAGGGCTGCGGCAAAAAATTATAAAGACGTTATAGTAATATGCGATGCGAACGATTATAAAGCCGTTATTGACGGCTTAAAAAACAATTCGATAGACGAAGAACTCAAGATAACGCTTGCGGCAAAAGCTTTTAGGCATACGGCATATTATGATTCATTGATTTCTAATTATCTTACTTATGAAAAATTTCCTTCGCATGCGGCAATTCCTCTTAAAAAGCTTTCCGGCATGAGATACGGCGAAAATCCTCATCAGGAAGCGGCTTTGTACGGAAACGGAACCGAACAAAATAAACCAGCTGCAATTTCGGCAAAGCAGCTGCACGGCAAAGAACTTTCATACAATAATTATCTTGACTTAGAGGCGGCATGGCGGCTTGTTCATGAGTTCACGGTTCCCGCTTGCGCCATTATAAAACACAATAATCCATGCGGCTGCGCCGAAGGAACGGACATAAAAGACGCTTATTTAAAAGCTTTAGCCTGCGATTCGGTAAGCGCTTTCGGCGGGATAGTAGCTTTCAATAAAGCTGTTGAAGAAGATGCCGCGCGTGAACTTGCAAAATTGTTTGTAGAATGCGTAATAGCGCCGGATTTTTCTTTGGCGGCTCTTGAAATATTGATGCAAAAGAAAAATATAAGACTTTTAAAACAGGAAATACCGTATAAAGAAGAAAAAAATGCGATAGAATACAGAATGATGACTTCCGGTATGCTTGTTCAGGACAGGGACAACCGCATTCTTTCGGAAATAAAAGATATGAGCGCGCGCAAACCCACAAAAGAAGAAAGCGAAGCGCTGGATTTTGCGTGGAAAGTATGCAAACACGTTAAATCAAATGCAATTATCTTAGCGAGGGGAAGACAAACCGTAGGCATAGGCGCGGGACAGATGAGCAGAATAGATTCTCTTCAAATAGCTTTAAAAAAAATGAAAGAAGCGTCGATACCTATTGACGAAAAAGCTTACAGCCTTGTCTTAGCTTCGGACGCATTCTTTCCGTTTCCCGATGTAGTAGAAACTTCGGCCAAAGCAGGCGTAACGGCAATAATCCAGCCCGGCGGCTCGATAAAAGACCAAGATTCAATAAATGCCGCAAACGCCGCCGCAATAGCAATGGTTTCTACAGGAATGAGACATTTTAAACATTAATAATTATAATAAATGATTTTCACAAAAAGGCGCGCGGTTTACAACCGCGCGCCTTTTTCACAATATTTATTGGCTTCGTACATATTTACATGATTCCCGAGAGTTTTTATCGGGACTACAAACGGCGAAACGGCAAAATGAATCCCCGATTAAACCCAAAAATTCCATTAGAGCTTTCTAAAAAACATCTTTCTTCCTTCGTTGTCATCCCCGAAATTCTTTATCGGGGATCCATTTTGCCGTTTCGCTGTTCGCCGTAATTCCCACTTTTTAAAGGGGGTGGACGGAGACAATGTCTCCGGACGGGGGATTTGCCGTATGCGCAAGGTTCTAAAT
>JAISDI010000023.1 GCA_031264895.1 Endomicrobium sp.
GAATGACGAGGTATAGCAAACAAACTAAATATTGTCCAATTATTTTTATACGTCTGTTACGACAAACGGCGAAACGGCAACATGGTTCCCCGATTATAAAACATTCGGGGATTGACAACAGTCCCCACACAGTTGTCATTGCGGCCATCCAGAGACAATGTTAAGCTGTTTTGCTATATTACTCTTAGCTCTAATGGAATATCTAGGTTTAACCGCCACACTGCAAATAAAGTTTGTCAGATTATACCGCGAGCCGCAATCCATTTTTAACTTGGATGCCTGCGAAGACAGAGATATAAAGTTAAACCCAAAAATTCCATTAGAGCTTTCTAAAAACCATCTTTTTTCCTTTGTCGTCATCCCCGAGTGTCTTTATCGGGGATCCATGTTCGTCGTAAAACAAAAACTTCTTTAGTAAAAATGGATGCCCGATTACAAATTTCGGGCATGACAAACAATATTTTAGAAGAAAAACCTATTTGTTACCTTTTTTCCTATACTTTTTTTGACCTTTTTTATTTTGCATAACTCATTGTGTTTTCAATCTATTATTCTTCATCCTTTCTAATGGTTTCCATTAGAAAATTTTAGCTCTAATGGAATATCTGGGATTATTTTAGAAAAACCTATTTGTTACCTTTTTTCCTATGCTTTTTTTGACCTTTTTTATTTTGCATAAATCATTGTGTTTTAAATCTATTATTCTTCATTATTTCTAATGGTTTCCATTAGAAAATTTTAGCTCTAATGGAATATCTGGGTTAAAAGGCGGGGAAAAACTGGAAACCAAGAATATGTAAAGATTTTGCCTTCTGAATTTTATATGAATTCAACTATTTGCAGTTACGGATCAAGTCGATGGCTTGTTTTGCGTTTGGGGAGGAAAATATATAGTTTCCGCTTACTAAAACGTCTGCGCCGGCATTGATACATTGCAAGCCCGTTTGCGCGTTTATGCCGCCGTCTACTTCAATCAGGCAGTCTAATTTGTTTTCATCGATCGTTTTTCTGAGTTCGGTTATTTTTGGGAGCATATCAGGCATAAAAGATTGTCCGCCAAAACCCGGTTCTACCGTCATTATTAAAACCAAATCTAAATGCGGCAGAAGCTCTTTTATTTCGGAAACCGGCGTTTTAGGTTTTATCGATATGCCGGCTTTTATTGCGGCATTTTTTATATCTTTTATAAGCCGCTTTTTGTCAGCTTCGATTTCATTGTGAAAAGTTATCAAATCTGCTCCGGCTTTTTGAAACTCTTTCCAGTATTTTTCCGGTTCTTTTATCATAAGATGAACGTCAAAAAATAAGTCCGTAACTTTTCTTACGGATTTAACAACAACGGGGCCTATTGTGATGTTCGGCACAAAATGTCCGTCCATGACGTCTATGTGTACCCAATCGGCTCCCGCGTCGCCGATCATCTTAATATCTTCGCCGAGATTTGAAAAATCAGCGGACAATATTGAAGGCGCTACCAGTATTTTTTTCATTTCAGTTTAAAATTACATCCTCGATAAAAACTTTGTTGATATACACTTTAACTATGGCATCTCCTTTTGTCTGCAAAGGAATAGAAATTTTCGTTCCGGGCTTTCTCACGGCGTTTAAAACGGTCTTTTCGCCGTTATCATCGGTAAGAACAAGCCGTATTCTTTTGCTGCCGCCGGCGTTTGGCATCGAATAATTAAAAACCGTTTCGCTTAAAGATTTTTCGGACTTTGTTTCAGCCGCCACATAAAACGTTACGCTTTCAAACTTTGAAATATCAGTATCGGCTTCCGGGTATTGCCTTATTATGTTTCCCGGCAGAACTGCCGCTGAAGGCTCGCTTTTCATCTCTGCGGTTATGCTTTCTTTAACTGCCCACTCTTTTGCATCAGTTCCTTTTTTACCGGCAAAATTAGGCATTAAAAGTATGCCTTCCGGCGGGATTCCGTCCGATATGACAAGGTTTATTACCGCATCTTTATCAACAGAAGAACCTGCCGGCGGATCCTGAGACAAAACTATTCCTTTCTCTTTTACCACAGAATATTTTCTTGAAATTTCGCCTATCATCAAAACCGAAGATTTTAAACTAATGTCTGCGGCGCGCACTGTCTGCCCTTTTAAGTCCGGAACGTAAATCATTTCGCCGCCTTGACTTATCGTAACTTTTATGACTTTTCCTTCTCTTACGTTCATTCCGGCAGGAGGCGCCTGACGCAAAACCATTCCCGCAGGAACGTTATTGTTAAACTCTTCGCCTTCTTTCCTAAGCCCCATACCGAGCGCCGACATTTCTTCGACGGCTTCGATAAGACTTTTTCCTGTAATGTCCGGGAGAACTATCTCCTTTTTGGAATGTATGACGGAATTCATTACGGCATTAAACGAATAATACACTGCCGCGGCTATAACAGCCAACACTAAAAATACCAATGCAATTTTTTTTAGCAATTGAAAGCTCCTCCTTACAGGAACAGATTAATTAGTAGTGAGTAGTTAGTAATTAGTAATTAACGACGACTACAACGACAAAGGCAACGGCAAAAGCAAAAGCAGAAACAAAGGCAACGGCAACGACGACCACCCCGTCAGAGACTTTGTCTCTGCCACCCCTCCATAGAGGGGAATTACGACGACAAAATGGATTCCCGATAAAAACTTTCGGGAATGACAAACGAGTGGAATAATTTTTGTCGTCATGCCCGAAATTTGTAATCGGGCATGTTAAATACAAATCAATGGGTTGATTACGACACGGCAAAGACTAAAAGGAACACTGCCTTTCTAACTTGCCGTCTGCAAAGACCGCTAGGACTTTTTTATCCAGGACATTTGTGCGCGAAGTCTTGCGCCTACTTTTTCTACAAGTCTTGCGGATATGTTTTCTCTTTCTTTTTTGAAAAAAGGTCTGCCGTCTGCGTTTTCTTTAAGCCATGCGTCCGCGAATTTTCCTGATTGAATATCGGCAAGAACTTTTTTCATTTCTTCTCTTGTTTTATCGTTTATTATTCTTTTTCCGCTTACGTACTCGCCGTATTCAGCAGTATCGGAAATCGAATAGTTCATTCTGCCTATGCCGCCTTCAAATATTAAGTCTACTATAAGTTTAACTTCATGCAGACATTCAAAATATGCTATTTCCGGCTGGTATCCCGCTGCTACGAGAGTTTCAAAACCTGAATTTATCAACTCTACCAACCCTCCGCAAAGCACTACCTGTTCTCCGAATAAATCGGTTTCCGTTTCTTCGGCAAAAGTTGTTTCAAGCACGCCGCCTCTTGTGCCGCCTATACCTTTCGCATAAGCCAAAGCAAACTCTTTTGCTTTCCCGCTTGCATTTTGTTCGACTGCAATAAGGCATGGAACGCCTTTTCCTTCTTCGTACTGTCTTCTTACCAAATGTCCCGGGCCTTTTGGCGCTATCATTATTACGTCCAAATCTTCCGTTGGGACTATTTGTTTAAAACGAATATTAAACCCGTGTGAAAAACTTAAAACCGCGCCTTTTTTTATATTAGGTTTTATGTCTTCTTCCCAAACTTTTTTCTGGGCTTCGTCCGGCAAAAGTATATGAACCCAATCGGCCTGCTTAACGGCTTCGGCAACGCTTACGGGCTTCCAGCCGTCTTCAACGGCTTTTTTATAATTGTCCCCGCCTTCTCTTTGCGCAACAATAACGTTTAAACCCGAATTTTTAAGATTTAAAGCGTGCGCATGTCCCTGACTGCCGTATCCCAAAACCGCAATTGTTTTTCCCTTCAAAAGATTTAAATCCGCGTCATTTTCATAGTACATCTTAGCTTCTTTTTCCATTCTGTTTCTCCTTGACTGTTGTAATTTATTTGCTTTTTTTTGTTTTTGCGGGCGCTTTTTTTGCCGGCTGCTTTTTCTGCGCAGGTTTTGGCTGTGCAGACTTTCCCGCCGCCTGCTTTTCTTTTTCTCCCGCAGCTTCTATTTTTGCCAGTTCCGCGGCAAGTTCCTTTTCATAAAAACCGTCGCTTACTTTGTTTTCTTTCTGCTCTTCGGTCAAAAGTTCGTCAAACTGGCTGCCGTACAGTTTTGGAAGATTTTTTATTTTTTCTCGGGTCTGCTTTATCTCTGTGTTTCTACGTTCGAC
Organism: Endomicrobium sp.; assembly: GCA_031264895.1. Taxonomy (GTDB): domain Bacteria; phylum Elusimicrobiota; class Endomicrobiia; order Endomicrobiales; family Endomicrobiaceae; genus Endomicrobium_B. Next base: position 4,106 of record JAISDI010000023.1, read on the forward strand.
AAGGGAAGAATTTTTATCCTTTATCGCAATGTCTCTGTCTTTTATAAGTTTTTGAAGCTGTATTTGAAGTTCTTCTTTCTCGTCTGAATATTCGGCGCGAAGTTTTTCGCTTTCGTTAGCTTGCTCGTCCGTTAAATTGTATGTCCTCTGCGCATAAACAATATTGCAAAAACAAGACAGTGAAACGACGGCGGCACAACAAAAAACGATAAAGATCTTCATATCAACCCCTTTGCTTCTTTTTTACGAGAATAATAAATGTATGATAATTTATCTGCCGCCTCTCGCTAAGGCGACTTCACCGGTTCTGCAAACTTCTTTTATGCCGTAAGGCATTACCATTCTTATGAACGCCTCGATTTTTTCTTCGTCTCCGGTAACTTCTACAATAATTGAATCCTGCGATATGTCGATTATTCTGGTTCTGAAAATTCCGACCATCTGCATAATTTCCGCGCGGTTTGATTTAGTTATGTTTATTTTTACAAGCGCAAGGCCTCTTTCGACATAATCGACTTCGCTGAAATCGTTGACTTTTATGACGTCCACAAGTTTGTTGAGCTGTTTTGTCACCTGTTCCAGAATGGATTCGTCTCCTTTAACCATTATCGTCATTCTTGATATGGCTGGGTCTTCGGTTTCGCCTACGGCCAGAGAGTCTATGTTAAACCCGCGCGCCGCAAACAAAGTCGCTATTCTTGCCAAAACTCCGAATTTGTTTTCAACTAAAACAGAAATTGTGTGACGCATTTATCCTCCTAACCGTTAGCTCTCGTTATGATATCGTCAAGCGAAGCACCCGCCGGAACCATAGGAAAAATATTTTCTTCGATCTCGACCCAGATATCGATAATGACAGAATTTTTTGTCTCAAGCATTTTTTTAAGAGCCGGTTCAACGTCTTTTTTATCGGTAACGCGTATGCCCAACGCCCCGTAAGACTGCGCCCACTTCACAAAATCCGGAATATATACGGGACAGGTGGCTCTGTTTGGCGTATTGCATAAAGGAGGGCAGTCTTTACGTCTGGAAAGGCACGTATGAGAGTACCTTTTTCCGTAAAACATTTCCTGCCACTGCCGCACGTTCCCGAGATAATGATTGTTGAGTATAACGACTTTAACGTCGACTTCGTTCGATATAGCGACAGCCATTTCCTGCATGTTCATCTGAAACGAGCCGTCTCCGGCAATAACAACGACATCTTTATCAGGATTTCCGAATTTTGCGCCTATGCCGGCTGGATAACCGTAACCCATTGTGCCAAGCCCGCCGGAACTTAAAAATAACTTCGATCGTTTTGCTTTATAATACTGCGCCGCCCACATTTGATGCTGCCCCACTTCCGTGGCGACTATGGCTTCGCCTTTTGTAAGTTCGGATATTTTTTCTATGACATACTGGGGATGAAGTTTATCGTCGTTTTTTTCATACGACAAAGGATGTTCTTTTTTCCAGCCGTCTATACGTTTGAGCCATTCTTTTCTTTCTTTATTTTCAATTTGTCCCGCCATATCTTTTAAAACAGTTTTTGCGTCGCCGACAACAGGAATATCGATTTCAACGATTTTTGATATGGCGGCGGGATCTATGTCAATGTGAATGATCTTGGCTTCCCTCGCAAAATCGCAGACTTTGCCGGTACATCTGTCGTCAAACCTTGCGCCGACGGCAATAATTATATCGGCAGCCTGTATGGCTTTATTTGCGCAATAAGTTCCGTGCATACCCAACATTCCCAAACTAAGTTCCGTGTCTAAAGGATAAGCTCCTATGCCCAGCAATGTGTTTGTTACCGGAATTTCTGCTTTTTGCGATATTTCCAAAACCTCTTTTTCCGCTCCGGAAACCACGACGCCTGCGCCTATATATAAAATCGGCCTTTCACTTTTATTTATGGCGTCCGCAGCTCTTTTTATCTGTCCGGGATGTCCGTTATATGTGGGCTTATACGAGCGTATTTCCGCTTTTTCAGGGTATACGAATTTGCATTTTCCTCTTTGAACGTCAAGCGGTATGTCAACTAAAACAGGTCCCGGTCTTCCCGTTGAAGCTATATAAAATGCTTCCTTTATAGTTTTTGCAAGCTCTTTTACGTCTTTAACAAGAAAATTGTGTTTTGTTACCGGCCTTGTTATTCCGGTAATGTCGGCTTCCTGAAAAGCGTCCTGGCCTATCACTGCTGTGGAAACCTGTCCGGTAAAAGCGACCATCGGAACGGAATCCATATACGCCGTAGCAAGTCCCGTAACTAAATTTGTGGCGCCCGGCCCGGAAGTCGCTATACATACTCCGGTTTTTCCGGTAGAACGCGCGTATCCGTCCGCCATATGCGCGGCAGCTTGTTCGTGTCTGACTAAAATAAAATTTAATCCAGAACCGTGAATAGCGTCAAAAATCGGCAATGCCTGCCCGCCCGGAAGGCCGAACACTACTTCAACTTTTTCCTTTAATAAGCTTTCAACTAAAATTTGTGCGCCTGTCTTTTCCATAGCGTTTACCCTCCTTTTAGGGTGTGTGAACACGCCCTAATTTGACATATTCTTTATTCTTTCTTCTTTCTGTTTCATCTCTTCAAGAGCTTTTTTCAATCTCATATATTCTTCTGGATTTCTGTCTTTTAACTCTTCAAGTTCGTCTTCAATAGCTTTGTACGCATCACGCGGATTGTATTCAAGCAAATCCGTTTCGTCGTTTTTATCTTTAGGTTTTTCTTTTTTAGGCTCAACGGCTTTCTTCGCTCTTTGTTTTGCGGCTTGTTTCTTTTTTTCTTCTTCCTCTTGCGCAAGCAGCTTCTCGTTTGAAGCTATTCCGATCCTGTACCTAGACGTATCGTTGGGGATAAGACGTTCTTTGAGTTCCGGAAGCGTTATCGATTCATCGTCTTCTACAGCTGCGAAGTCCCTGCCGAAATCGTCAAGGTGCATATTGTTCAAGACAACGTCAAAACTCTGAAGCGAATCCAGAATAACTCTTGTTCTCGCTCTTCTTCTGTCCGCTTTTTCTTCAAGAAATCTTTTATTCTTATACATATTTCTCATAGGCAGAAGTATGTTTGCCTCTTCAAAAATGTCGGGATGAATATCTTCATTAATTTTTACGAAATATTTGATCACGCCCGAAAAATAATGTCCATAAATAACGTCGATTATAACGGGAACTTTTTTGCCTTTTATGTTTCCGATTTTTTTAACTTCAGAATCGCTTGGAAAAACCCCTGACCAGCCGGTTTTTATAACGACATTTGTTTTTTTATCGATGAAAAAAACCGCTTTGCCGTCATTGTCGCCTTTAAGCCCCATTTCTATAATATGGCATTTATAACCGTTATATTGCCGCAATCCGGCATATTTATATTGAATTTCCTTTTCGGACTGCTCAAAAACGGCGCGTATGCGCTTAAAGAAATCCGACTTTGGAAAACTGATAAAATCTTTTGCCTGCGCAAAAGACACTTTTTGCGCGTCTCTTTGCGCAAAATTCGATACCGACCATAAAGTTTCGCCGTCATAAATGATATGAAGTTCCAAAGGATCCGGCAGATTTTCTATATAAGCGCTCAGCCTTAATTTATTGCCTTGAACGTAGAGTTCCTGCACGACTTTATTTTCAAAAATAGCGCCCGCATTATAAGAGTCTTTGTCAAGAGCGTTTAAATATATTGAAGCTGAAGAAGTTTCGCCGATTATGCGTTCCGTTTTCATGTAAAAAGTTTTGTACTTGCCGAATGCCTGCTCGGGAGAAAAAATTGCGTTTTCAAGCATATTGCGCGCTTCCTGCACGCCGATTTCCTTAGACGAACAGGCAAAAAACTGCGTCGCAAAAAACGAAAAAGCCAACAAAGACACAAACAAATTCTTCAAACTTCTCCCCTGAACAAATATTACTTTAAAACCGCGCCCGTACTTGCAGATTGCACAAGTTTTGCGTATCTTGCCATATATCCTGTTTTAACTTTTGGATCGGGCTTAACGGATTTTAGCATTCTGTTTTTTATTTCTTCGTCAGAAAGCTCGACGTTTAAAGTTCTTTTCGGTATATCAATATTTATTATGTCTCCCTCGGCTATGGCGGCTATTGCCCCGCCGCTTGCGGCTTCGGGCGAAATGTGTCCTATGCACGGGCCTCTTGTTCCGCCGGAAAAACGTCCGTCCGTCAGCAAAGCCACACAGTCGCTTAAACCCATACCGTGCAGCGCGCTGGTAGGGCTTAACATCTCTCTCATTCCCGGCCCGCCGGACGGGCCTTCGTATCTTATAACGACAACGTCGCCGGAGACGATTTTTTTGTCGAGAATGGCTTTCATTGCGTCGTCTTCAGAGTTAAACACTCTGGCTCTTCCTGAAAACACTTTCATTTTTTCGCTTACCGCCGCCTGTTTCACCACGCAGCCGTCGGGAGCTATGTTTCCCCTTAAAACCGCGATTCCGCCTTCGGCTTTATAAGGATTTTTATCTCTTATAACGTCTTCGTCTAATATTTTTCCTTGTTTTGCAAGTTCCAGTATGTCGCCGCCAGTAACAGTTTTAGAAGATTTGAGACCCTTTTGCAAAGCGGAAAGAACGGCCTGCATTCCTCCGGCATTGTCTAAATCTTCCATATAATGATCGCCCGCAGGTTCAAGGCAGCATATCTGCGAAGTTTTTTTGGAAATTTCGTCAAAGAGTTCAAGCGGCAGTTCTATGCCGGCTTCATGCGCTATTGCCGGAAGATGAAGAACGGTATTTGTCGAACCGCCTAAAGCCATATCCGCGGTAATAGCGTTTTTAAACGCGTCCAAAGTCATTATATTTTTCGGGAGAATATTTTCTTTTACAAGTTCGACGGCTCTTATGCCGGACTCATAAGCAATTCTTTTTTTCTTTGCGCTTACGGCAAGAGCCGTCGCGCAGCCGTTTAAAGACATGCCCATTGTTTCCGTCAAACATGCCATTGTGTTTGCCGTGTACATTCCCTGACAAGAACCGGCTCCGGGACAGGCGGCCATTTCCAATTCTTCAAGCTGTCTTTCATTAATTTTTCCTGCCTGAAACTGTCCTACGGCTTCAAAAGTGTCTCTTACCATAGAACGCCTTTTATGTTCGTACATTCCGGTCATCATAGCGCCGGCTGTGACGACAATTGAAGGTATATTCAGTCTTGCGGCAGCCATGAGCATGCCGGGCGTTACTTTATCGCAGTTCGACAACAAAACTAATCCGTCAAGCATATGCGCGTTTGCGACCGTTTCGATTAAGTCGGCTATAATTTCCCGCGAAGCAAGCGAATAGTGCATTCCGCTATGCCCCATCGCTATTCCGTCGCAAACTGCCGGCGCTCCGAAAATAAAAGGAACTCCGCCGCCAGCCGCTATTCCTCTTTCTATATATCTTTCCAAATCGCGCATAGAAACGTGGCCGGGAACCAAATCCGTAAACGACGAAGCAATGCCTATGAAAGGTTTATTTAAATCTTTAGGGCTTACTCCCGTAGAATACAAAAGACATCTGTTCGGCGCTCTTACCGCGCCTTTTTTTATTTGGTCGCTTCTCATTTTTTCCTCTTTGTTTTCTTCTTTTGCGTATTTTTATCCGCGCCTTTTATAAGTTTATACTCGACAGAATCCGACAATGCCTGCCATGACGCGTCTATAATATTTTCGTTTACGCCTATAGTCCCCCATATTTTTGACGAATCAGAAGATTCGATGAGAACTCTGACTTTAGCGGCAGTGTTGGCGTCGCTGTTTACTACCCTCACTTTAAAATCCGTCAGAAAAACGTCTTCTATCGCCGGATAATATTTTATTAAAGCTTTACGCAGACAGTTATCCAAAGCGTTCACGGGGCCTTCTCCTTCCGCAACTGTATGTTCTTCTTTTCCTTTTATGTCAAGTTTTACCGTAGCTTCGGAAACTATGTTTCCGGCAGCGTCTTTTTCAACGGCCACTCTGTAACTTTTAAGCGAAAAAAAAGGCTTAAACGATTCTATAGCTTTTTTTGTAAGAAGATAAAACGAACCGTCCGCATCTTCGTATTGGTAACCTTCATTTTCTTTCTCTTTGACAATATTCATTATCTTGTTGACATCTTCGGCGCTGCCAAGACCCATTTCCAGTTCTACGGCTTTAGAAACCACATTGCTTTTGCCGGACAAATCGCTTACCAAAATGCGCCTTTCGTTGCCGACAAGCTTAGGCTCTATGTGTTCGTATGTTTTTGAATCCCTTTCAACAGCGGAAACGTGTATGCCGGCTTTATGCGCAAAAGCGTTTCTGCCGACATAAGGATTGGCGTCATTTGGAATTAAATTTGCTATTTCGTCTATGTACCTTGACAGTTCGGTCAATTTTTCAAGATTTTTTTTCGGGACACATGAATATCCTCTTTTTATCTGAAGAGCAGGAATGATCGAACACAAATTCGCATTGCCACATCTTTCTCCCAAACCGTTCATTGTGCCTTGCACCATTATGCAGCCTTCCTCAACTGCAATTATCGAATTGGCGACTGCGCAGCCGGAATCATTATGCGTGTGTATGCCCAAACGCATGTCTGGGAAAACGTTTCGCGTTTCTCTGACGATATTTTGTATGTCGGAAGGAAGCATTCCCCCGTTTGTCTCGCATAAACATATGACGGAAGCGCCGGCGTCGTGCGCCGCTTTGATCGTTTGCAGAGCATATTCTTTATCGCTTTTGTATCCGTCAAAGAAATGTTCCGCGTCGTATATAACTTCTATTTTTTTTGATTTTAGAAAGGAGACACTGTCGGAAATCATTTTTAAATTTTCTTCTTTTGTAGTTTTTAGAGCGACTTTAACGTGCAGATCCCACGATTTTCCAAAAATGCAGGCCGTCTTTGCGCCGCTTTCGGCAATGGCGCGCAAATTTTTATCCTCGGCGGCATTGCAGCCTTTTCTTCTGGTGGAACCAAAAGCCGCAAGCTTTGAACTTTTTAAATCCAACTTTTTAGCCTGCGCAAAAAAAAGTTCGTCTTTCGGGTTTGAACCCGGCCAGCCGCCTTCGATATAGTCCGTCCCGAAAGCGTCAAGCGCTTTTGTTATTTTTATTTTATCTTCAACGCTGAAAGATATTCCGGCTCCCTGCGAACCGTCTCTTAACGTAGCGTCGAGTATTAATATTTTTTTCATCGTTATTTTTCCTGTTTTACCATTCCTCAGAAACTACCGTTCCGCCGCTGTCGGTGATAAGCCATTTCGGGTAAGTTGCCGACTGAGACATGTCAAGAGGCCAAAACTGGTGTACTATCAAATTCTCATTTTCCGAAAGAGCTTCGGCGCTTATAGTGTTTGGATAATAACTTGAAACTCCGCTTCTTATTTTTTTGAAATAATTGTTTTGTCTTGCATCTACAGTAAGTATTTGATCTTCGTCGACCCAACTGCTTATATCATACCACGTATTATTTTCGGCATAATATACCCTTTGCGCGGTTATGATAGAGGCCGCAAGCGCTCTGCCCTCGGTAATTTTTGATTTAAGCGTATACCCTCTGTAAATCGGAAGAGAAACGATCGTCAGTATTCCTACGATTACTATCACAACGATAAGTTCTACAAGAGTAAAGCCTTTTTTGTTTTTCATTTTTTTGAAAGCCTAAATCCTTTATGCAGTTCTTCGACTGCCCTGACCATATCGGTTTCGTCGACGATGCATGAGATTTTTATTTCGCTTGTTGAAATCATTTCTATATTTATGCCTTTCTTTGAAAGTATTTCAAACATCTGCGCCGCTACGCCCGGGTTGCTTCTCATGCCTATTCCTACAACCGAAACTTTTGCGACATGTTCGTCGCAGACCACGCTTGACGCTTTAAGTTCCGCCGCGGTTTTGTCAAGCTCTATCTGAGTCTTTTTCATGTCGGCTTTGCTTACGGTAAAAGATATGTCGTTCTTTTTGTCTACCGCGGCAGATTGGATAATCATGTCCACGTTTACGCCGATCGTCGCAAGACGTCCGAAAATTTTTGCGGCAACCCCCGGCATGTCCGGCAAGTCGATTATCGTAAATTTCACCTGATTTTTATCAAACGTTACTCCGGAAACGAGCAATGCTTCCATCTTTTTCCTCCCGATTTTTTCTTCGCTTGTTATTATAGTTCCTATATTATCGCTGAACGTGCTTCTTGCGTGAATTTCAACGCCGAATTTTTTTGCAACTTCAACGCTTCTGCTCTGCAAAACCTGCGCGCCAGAACCGGCCATCTCAAGCATTTCTTCATAAGATATATAATCAATTTTTCTGGCATTTTTAACGACGCGCGGATCAGTGGTAAAAACGCCTTCTACGTCGGAATATATTTCGCACGAATCTGCGGCCAAAGCGGCTGCCAGCGCGACAGCGGTCAAATCCGAGCCGCCTCTGCCCAAAGTCGTTATGTCTCCTTTAGGGTTTATTGCCTGAAAACCCGCGACGATCACTATATTGTTTTTTGCAAGATGCGCTTTAACTTTTTTGGGATCGATTTTTTTTATTCTTGCGCGGCAGTAGTCCGAATCGGCGGAAATGCCTGCTTGGGGGCCGGTCATAGAGATGACGTTTTCTCCCATGGAGTCAATAGCCATTGCAAGAAGCGAAATCGAAACCATCTCGCCTGTGGCAAGAAGCATATCCATTTCTCTTGCGGGAGGATTAGACGTAATTTTGTCGGCCATTTCAAGCAGATCGTCGGTAGTGTCTCCCGGCGCAGAAACGACCGCCACTATTTTATTGCCGCTTTTCTTTTTTGCAATTATTTTGCCCGCAACATGCTTCATTTTTTCGGCATCCGCCACGGAAGACCCGCCGAATTTCATAACGACCAATGCCATTTTATTTCCCCTCCGGTATATGCAAAAACTTTTAGCAAATATATATAAATTCTTTTTTAATTATAAAAACAATTTATACATATTTGCCGCATTTGAATATTATATAAAATTATTGTTTGCTTTTAACATGACAGGATGGCGGTTTCAAGACTTTCCAGAGCCGCAACGGCTTTCATCGGAATAAAGATATCGGTTATGGAATTTGTAAAAGCCGAAATTTCAGGGTTGATTTCTATAATTATGGCTTGGTTTTGTTTTGCCAAACGCGGAAAAGAAGCCGCAGGATATACTGTGCCGGTTGAGCCTATCACAAGCATAACGTCACAAATTTCAGAAGCGCGCTGCGCTCCTTCAAAGGCCTTAGGTGGAAGATTTTCTCCGAAAAAAACAAAATCCGGTTTTAGAATGGATTTACAATATTCACATATGGGCGGGCTTTTAAAATCAAAAGAGTTCGCGCTGTATGAGGCGCAGCCGTTCAAACAGTAAAGCCTGAAAGCGTTGCCGTGAAGTTCGTATACGGTTTTGCCGCCTGCGGCAGTATGAAGATTATCGATGTTTTGCGTAATAACGCATTTGATGATGCCGAGCGCTTCAAGCCGCGCGAGAATAATGTGGGCGGCATTCGGTTTTGCTTTTAAAGTCGTTTCATAAAAGCCGTCGCATAACATTTGCCACGCTTGGCGCGTATGTTCTAAAAAATAATTTAACTCAAACAGTTTTTCTTCGTATTTGCTCCATACGCCGTTTGCGCCGCGGAACGGCGGAATTCCGCTCTCAACGGAAATTCCCGCGCCGGTAAAAACCGCGGCGTATTTTGAAGATTTTAATATATTTGCAGCCCGAACGATTTCTTTCATAAGCGAATTCAATTACTTGATTTCAACGGCGCCTTTTTTGTCAAAGTCCAAAATATACGACTTTGCGCAAACGCTTTCTTTCTTCCAAGTTTTTATCATAGATTTTTGAACTTCGCCGGCTTTCTTTGAAGAAGACAATGCGGCAATTGTCGGGCCGGAACCGGAAAGATACGACCCGTATGCGCCTGCCGACAAAGCGGCCTGCATGACGGACTCCATCGCCGGAATCATTTTTCCTCTGTAAGGCTGGTGTATTTTGTCTTCCATGCCTTTTTTGAGAAGCGTATAATCGCCCGAACAAAAAGCAGCTGCCAAGATGGCAGTCCTTGAAGCGTTAAAAACGACGTCTTTTAATTCAAAATGTTTAGGCAAAATCTGTCTTGAACGTTTGGTCCTGAGTTCAAAAGACGGAACGCACAAAACAATTTTCAGTTTTGGCACGGGCAGATGCACTATAGTACCGTGACCGCTTTCGTCTTTTGCGCATATACAAAGTCCGCCGAAAACCGCCGGAACGACATTGTCCGGATGTCCTTCGATTTTTACGGCAAGTTCGGCAATGCCGGATTTGTCCAGTTTGTTTGCGCAAAGAGCGTTTGCAAGCGATATGCCGCCGACAATGGCCGACGCGCTCGACCCGATGCCGCCGCTTAAAGGTATGCCCGTTTTTATAGTAATTCCAACATTTTTTAAATCGTATTTTCCTTCACAGCCCAAAATTTTAAATGTTTCTTTCATGGACTGCCATACAAGATTTTTTTCGCCTTTTGGAAGAGTTTTTCTTCCTTCGCCTTTCAAAACAAATTTCGCCTTGTTTTTGCCTTCGGCGTTCGGAAAATATTCCGCTTCAAACTCATTATATATTGTCAAAGCGGCTCCGAAGATGTCAAAGCCAGACCCCAAATTTGCCGTAGTTGCAGGCGCTTTAATTTTTACTTTCATTTTTTTTGTTCCTTACAATCGTTTTATGCGAAAACCGCGTCTATTTTAGCAGTTTCAGGGAATCTACGGTTTTCTTTAAATTTTTTCCGACGGATTCCCATTGAGATACGGCGGCAGTACCCGTAACCAAATACACATATCCTTTTGAGAAAACGGCCTTCGAATAAAAATGCAGATCCAGTCCGTTCATTGCGGAAACATATTCAAAAGTCGCAAATTTATCGCTTTTTTTGCTGTCTATGATTTTTATGCCGAAAGATTCAAATTGTTCCATAGATAATTTTATGTAATCGTCTGCGGAAGCGTCAAACTTTTGCTTTTGCACATTGACATTAGGCGCAAAAACGCCGTCTGAAGGCAAAAACATTAAAATCGTCTGGAAGTTTGCCTGATCTTCCTTTTCGGTAACGGACAGCCTGTCTATCGCAAAACCGTAATTGTCAAAAACAAGCTGCTTGTCTGCTGCGAAAACCGGCAATACTGAAACAATTGAAAACAAAACTGCAAGTAAAATTCTCATATCATTCTCCCTATATTAAATTTATTGCGCCGTGCGCAATTATTATCATTAAAAAAGCCGGCGGAAAATTCGCCGGCTTTACAAATTATTCGTCTTTCATGGCGCAAAATTCCCCGCACATTGTGCAGACGTCTTCCTGCTGTGGAGGAAGTTTTGCCCGCTCTTTCATAAGCTTTTCGGGATCTATGCAAAACTCTTTTTGTTTATTCCAATCTCTTGCTTTACGCCATTTTGACATTTCGTCATCTTGCCGGCGCGCGCCTTTTACGTCTTTTACCATGTCGGCCGCATGTCCGGCTATTCTTGCCGCTATAACTCCTTCGCGCACGTCTGAAATGTCCGGAAGCCTTATATGTTCCGCAGGCGTAACATAACATATAAAATCCACTCCGTAAGAAGCGGCTAATGCTCCGCCGATGGCGGACGTTATGTGGTCATATCCGGGAGCAATATCGGTTACAAGCGGCCCCAAAAAATACAGCGGCGCGTCGTGGCCGAGCCTTTTTGCAAGACGCACATTTGCTTCTATCTGATTTATCGGGACATGTCCGGGACCTTCTATCATAGCCTGTACTCCGGCTTTGCGCGCGCTTAAAACGAGTTCTCCCAAAACGGAAAGTTCGCCAAGCTGCGGCCCATCGGAAGCGTCAAAAGTGCAGCCCGGGCGGAATCCGTCGCCAAGCGATAAAGTTACGTCATATTTGGCGGCTATTTTTAAAAGTCTGTCATAGTGTTCGTATAGGGGGTTCTCTTTGCCGGTAGCATTTATACATTTTACGAGGAAAGAACCGCCGCGGCTTACCACGCCCGCAAGCCGCCCGTGCCTGTTTAGTATGTTTACAGTTTCTTTATTTATTCCGCAGTGAACCGTTATAAAGTCTACGCCCTGTTCGCATTGCTGTTCAATAACGTCAAAAAGCATTTCGCCGTCGATTTCTGATATTTTTTTGCCTTTGGCGACAGTCCGGCACGCGGCCTCATAAATCGGTACCGTGCCAACCTGAACGGGCGAGGCGGCAAGAATTTCTTTTCTTATTTCCGTAAGGTTTCCTCCGGTAGACAAATCCATAACAGCGTCTGCTCCGGCGCAAACCGCCGCATCAAGTTTTGCCAGCTCTTCTTCAAGCGAAATATGATCCGGCGAAGTGCCGATATTGGCGTTAACTTTTGTTTTCAGTCCTTTTCCGACGGCAACTATTTTTTTGAGTTTTCTGTTAATATTTTTCGGTATAACTATAGTACCTGCCGCAACGCCTTCAGCCATAAATTCTTCGCTTAGCATTTCAGCGGCTGCAGCCGCTTTTATCAAATCATTAGTTTTTTTGTTTTTTGCGTCAATCATTAATGTCATTTTTTGTATCCTTTAATTACATATTTTTGGTACTTGCTTTTAGGCTTATCCGGAATCGTGGTCAACAATTCGCCGGCCTTAATAAGCGGCTGAATCACATACTCCCTGAGATAAACCCTGTCTTTTATTTTAAGATGTTCTTGTATCTCTCTTCTGCTTCTTGGTATTTTACAAAAAGAAAGAATCTCTTTTTCACCATCATGAGGGGTATCATGAGGGGTATCATGAGGGGTACTTGATGGGTTCGTAATATATTTCTGATATTTACTTTTAGGTTTATTTTTCATAGTCCGCAAAAGTTTTTTTTCATTTACAAGAGGCAGCAAAATATAAACTCTAAAGTACGATTTATCTTTAATTTTGACGTATTTTTGTATTTCATCTCTGCTTCTTGGCGTTTTGCAAAAAGAAAGAATCATATTTTCTCTTATGCCGTAAGAATCTTCATCATGAGGGGTATCATGATGGGTATCATGAGGGGTACTTGCTTCATGTTCTTGTGCGGCTGCATTTGCAAAGAAGTTTGCTTTTATGGGCAGCTCAAATCTAAACAAAACGTTTTCATCAAATATTTTAGGATCGCTGTTTGTATAAATCTTACACAATTTATACAGTTTTCTCACTCCGGAACCCAACTCTTCTGCCCTTCCTATGATCCTGAACATTTTTGCAATATTCGGATTTTTAGGGTGAGCGACTACGTTTGATAAATTGATTATTCCGTTTATATAAGGTTTATTGCTGTTTTCCGTAAATATTCTATCTCTTTCTATAACAAATCTTGTAGGTTGGGCGCCAAGATATTCTTTGTGAATGATCATATTTGTTATAACTTCCCTGAAAATATTTTCTCTTAAATTTATTCTTTCCGTTTGTTCCATGTAGAAAGGGTCAGGCAGATGTTTTGACACAAACTCCATGGCTTTTTCGTAAGCGTCTATGAGGTTTGTTCTCAAGTCCAGCCTGTCATCATATCTTTCGGTATTTTCAACTCTTTTGATCATATCGATTTTAAAAGCCGGAACAGCCATGTTAATAAATTCGTCTTTACCGAAAAGCAAAACAGCGGCAAGAGTAAAACCTTCTTCTCCGTTTAACAAATTTTTTTGATAAAGACCCGTATGTTTTAAAAAATCAATATCGGACATTTCTGCCCAATCAACGCCGGAATTATTGATCGCGGCAATATTTCTGGCTTTTTCGATCACGCCGTGCGATAAATCTTCTATAGTAACCGCCGGAAAAATATTATTTTCCGAATATGAACTTTGTTTTCTTAAATATAAATTTGACACTTCGGCGTGTTTGTCCGTTATGTCAAAATCTCCTGAATTGTTTCTCATAAATATTCTGCCGTTACACCTGTGAACCTGAGAACTTTCCGGAACGTAGATATGAAGTAAAATTTTGCCGTCAATTTCAACTTCTTCGACAGACAAACAAAACGTAGGAGACAATTTTTCTTCATTGTTTACGGTATTTACAAAATCCTGCTTGATCCCTTCAACCGCATCTTTTGCAATACCTACAATTGCGGCGCTGTCGTTTACTCCAAACAACAGACTCCCGCCTTTAGTGTTTAAAAAAGCGCAGACCGTCTCATAAGCGGTCTTTGATATGCCTCTGCCGCATTCTTTAAACTCTAAACTCTGCCCTTCCCCGCGGGAAAGCATTTGCTTTATTTTATTGCATATTAAAGCATTATCCATCATAAGTTTCGTCTTCTTTTTTTTTATTTTCTACATAACCTTTAAACGTTAAAATAATAGCATTTTGTGAAAAATTATTAAATAAAGACAAACAGAGAAGAAAAACTGACGGGAGGAAAAATGTGACGTTCAGTTTTTGTCGTAATTTGTCGTCGCCGTTAATTGCTAACTGTGTTTCTCTAAAAACTTTTTTAGAGAAATCCAGGTGTATTTTTATAAATGGTAAAATATTTGATAAAGTAAAGGACAAATTCATTATTAAATATTTTAGTATTACAGCGGATATTGACTAACCGGCTTGGTACTTTTAACGAGGAAGAAATGAACATATACACAAAGAGTATTTTATTGGCATTTACGATAGTGGCAGCGGAATTGTTGACGTGTGCGGTAGTTTTGGGGCAGAGTGCGGATTATATAGAGCGGCAAATCCAGCAGCAGCATGAGCAGGAGAGGGAGTACAAAGAGAACATAAGGAAAATATTGGAGACGCAAAGAGTGAGAGAAGGGCAGGAGAGGGAAGAACAAAAAAAAGAGGAAGAAAAAACCGAAAAAGAGGATAAACGGGAAGAAAATGAAGAAGGGTATAAATTTGACAAGATAGAAATAAAAGGCAATAAAATATTTTCTTATAAGAAGATAGAGAAAGAGGTGCTAAAAGATTTTATCGGAAAGCCTATAAATAAAGAAAACGTTAAAAAGCTTCAGGCAATGTTGAGCGATTTTTACGTAAAAAGAGGATATATTACGGTAAAAGTATATTTTGACTTAAAGAGAATGAGAAGAGCATATAATGAAGAATCCGGAAAAGCGCAAACGAGTTTTGATGTGATAATAGAGGAAGGGATAACGGGAAATATAGTGTCTGAAAATATTTCTAAGAAAAAGACAGATAAAGAAAAATCATGGATAGGGAAGTTCAGAGAAAAAAGCCGTTTATTTTTTGCTTTTCCGTTTAAAAAGGGAAAGAGGCTAAACATAAAAGATTTTGAACAGGGGCTTGATCAAATGAACAAGCTTGAGTCAAACAGAGCGTCAATGGAAATAGCCGCGTCTAGGGATAAAGAACTTGAAACCGGATATTCCGACATTATAATAATAAATAATCAGGATCCGCTCAAAGGCGGATCAAGTTCCGGAAGAAGGACGACGTTCGTAAATGTGAATTACAATAACGGAGGAAGCAAAAGTACCGGAGACAATGTTGTAAATTTGAGCATAAATCAGGATAATTTGCTCTCTATAAACGACAATATATACGTAAATTACAGCGAAGATGGAGACAGTTTGTTTGGCATGGATTTAAAAGACGGTAAAACGCAATACGGGATAAATCACGAATATAAAGGCTTGGATTTTTTAAATAATGACGATAAAAAAAAGAGATACAGCAAATCTTTATACGGAGCGTTTTCGTTTCCGTTTGGGTATTGGACGTTTAACGGCTCGTTGAATTATGCCGGATATAAAAGCAGCGTTTACGGGCAGTATAACAATTTCCACGTGACCGGAGAGACGATAACTCAGGAATACACAATAGACAGGATGATATACAGGAGAGCGGCATATAAATTGAATATAGGATACAGCGTAGAGATAAGAGATGCGGAAAGCTATATAAGGGATGTTAAAAGCGAGACGGGAAGCGGACGAAGGAGCAAGATGTCGGTATATTCAAACAATACGATTTATACAAAGTTCGGGACAATAATGATAAGGCCGTCGTATCATAGAGGAGTAAAGTGGTTTGCTTCTAAGGGAGACGAAGACACCTATCAAGGTAAAGATATAGAAAAGAGCGATCCGCGTTTGGAATATAATATGATAAAAATGTATTTATATTTTAATAGAAGATTTAATATCCCGTTGGGATCAAAGAAAGAAACGCAAACAAGTACGCTGCCGTTTTATTACACGCTGACAATAGATTCACAGTATAGTTTAGACGCGCTCTACGGGATAAACCAGTTCAGCGCCGGAGGGCAGTACAGCGTAAGAGGCTTTAAAGAAAGCATAGTAAGCGGCGATAACGGCGTATATATGAGAAATGATATAAGAATAAATTTATTGGAAATACTGCCTAGTAAATTAAGCGCTAAAAACATGATGACAAACAGAAGCGGCATATTATTAGGAGAATCGCTGAATTCTATATTATCAAAAACGGAATTATCCGTGTTTTATGATTTTGGTTATGTCGAGAATAAATATGAAGCCAAGTACGATAAAGAATACCATTCGCAAGACGCAAGCATGAGCGGAGCGGGCATATCGGTAAGTTATTATGGGGAAAATATAAGAATGTCTTTGATATACAGTAAAGGTCTGGAAAGACCCGAATACTTGGAAAAGAGAGACGGGATAAAAGAAGAAGACGTAATATATTGGAAAATAGGAATGAAGTGGTAAAAATCCATAAGATAACAGATAACAATAAGAGGAAAGAAATGAAAAAGACTTTAAGTGTAGTTATAAGCGTATGTATGATTTTTGGGAGCATAGTGGGGTTTGGCGGGTCAGCAAGCGGAGCAAGTCCCGAATTGGGAGAGAATTCGTCTTCGGGCAATAACGAGAATCATCCGTTAAATAATATAAAAGACAGGCCGGTCAGCTGGATAGAGGCGGACAATAAGGCGGGGCGCGGGGAGATAGAAATAGACAGGGCGCAAAACGGGACGCCTATAATAAACATTAACAGAGCCGGCGAAGGCGGAGTGAGCGCAAATTATTATAAAGAATTTAACGTAAACCAAGAACACGTAATATTGAACAATTACAAAGGTGAAGCGGTCAATACGAAGTTGGGAGGAACGATATACGGCAATCCGAATTATAACAAGGAAGGAGCAAGAGAAGCAGACATAATATTAAATGAAGTGACGGGCAATAACAGGACGAATATAGACGGATACATAGAGGTTGGCGGAAAGAAAGCTGATCTGGTGATAGCCAACGCGAATGGGATAACGGTGGGCGGAGCGGGATTTATAAATGTGGGAAGAATGTCGCTGATAACGGGAAGAAGCGCAGA
>JAISDI010000027.1 GCA_031264895.1 Endomicrobium sp.
AAAATTCATAAAAATGCACGGCGCAGACCAGACTGAAGAACAAATATTGAAACGCCGTCAGGGAATGAGCAATATAAGAAAAGCGATGGAAGCGGCATCCGAAGCAGCTATTCGCAAGACGGTAAATAGTCCGCTTATAGTAAGAACAGCTCATTATTACACATTCCGCATCGCTTCAATGATTTCTGCAAACATAAGAGAACATGTAAAACATAATTTAGAAAATCCTGATGAGAAACTGTCAATTGCCGGACAGAAGAGTTTGATACAAAACATGGTATTTAAAATAATTGAGTATTTGGTCTCATTAAGGCCTAACAGTTCGAGTATATTAAACATACTTAAAAAGAAGATAGAACAACTCGAGAACAATGATCCCGCGTTTATGTTTTATTTAGAGAAGCTTATGGCCGATTATGCCGAATTAAAAAGAAATACGGATAGGGATAGGGATTTTCAAATATTTTATCAGACGCATCTTTTTGATAAGTTTTTAAATAAACTTGAACAGGAACATGAAAATTTAAATACGCAGCAAGGTGCATCTGAAAGCGATGATGATTATTCCGCAAGGTATAACGATTCAATTATAAAATGGCTGGAAAATATGCTGTTGAATGGGCAGATACAAGATCCTTATTTGTTAAAACTGCTGGATGAAGATAGTAACATTACTGCGGACAAGAAGGAAGAATTAAAAAAGAAGATAAAAAACGATTCTTTGTCGTATTCTGATAAACGTAAATTGATACGGGAGCTTTTCGGGCTGATTCCGGTAATGATCAAAAATGAATTGGCAAAGGACAAGGCTTTTGTGGAACAGATGGAACAAAACCGTATGATAGAGGCATTTACGAACCATTTGGGAATTCTTTCCGAAAATAAGGATGAAATTGTTTTTACCAACGGTGTTAAATATGATAAGAATACAGATAAAGTCATTTTTTCAAATGATACAATTTACGATATGAAAAGTGGCATTGTAACTTTCTTTCCTAATTCTGACAGAGAAAAGACTGTCCCGCTCAAAGAGATCGCCAAAATAATGTTTGACAGAACAAAACAGTTCAAGACGCCAGGCGGCTTGGGGTTTATAGGCGTATTGTTTGGCAGCGATATGGAAAGATGCCAGGCTTTATGTTCCGTAGTAGGTATGTTTGGCGAACTGATGGCAAGCGGCAGCTTACTTATACATAACTACGAAAGAGATAAAGATTACTCCGAAAGAGATAATGATTTTGGCAAAGACATTAAAGAGAAAAAGTTCTGGCAGCTTGGAATAGAACATCTTATGCATTATTTGTCTGAAGATATCACAAATAACAGACCCCTTCTATTCGGTATAAGGCGTCCTAAAGCGCCTTTGAGATATTTTAGTCCCAGAAAATACCAATTGCAGCATTATTCGTCTCAAGGAAAAGAAGTAAACATAATAAAAGAAGTGAACGCTTATTTTAAATCCTTGGGGATCGTCGAACTGTCGGATATTAAAAGTAAAAATGCGAATATCGGATATATCGAAGACATTGGACATATTTATATTAATGAGAAAAATATATATATTTATATGGGAAGAGGGGTAGGTCTGCTGGCTTTACAACTGGGAGAAAACGGCGGCAATGAAGAATTAAGAAAATTAAGAATCGCAGGTTTGAGACCCGATAGAATTACGTATAAGGAACGTCTTGACGGTTTTTTCATTCCGTTCTTTCAGGATCGCTTAAAAGCTCTTGATAAAGAGCTTGCGCAATGTCTGATAGCCGAAGATTCCCAGACAGATAGGATATCTAAATTGACGGATGAAATAGAACGGCTTTATCTCATTTACGATAAATTCAGTTTGTCCAGAGAGTCTAATAGCGAAGAAGTTTTTGGGGATTTTTACAGTTTTATGGAGAAGATAGGTGAAGAAATAAACGAAAGAAGGAAATCCGTCAACTTACACAATGAAGGATCGAGAGTTGTCGAACTGTTTTTTAAAGCGGAACCATCTGTCATGAACACGCAATATTATACGGCACAATATATCAAAAATGTAAAAGATGAGATGGAAAGGGTGTTGAAAAAAGCCAGACAAATACATGGGCAGGAATTTAGAAGCACATGGACAAATGACGGGGAAGCGGATATTGGGGGAAGACTTCTGGAAGTGTTTATAGATAACTCCATAAACGAGCTTGTAAAAAACGGGAAGATAAAACGCAGTTTAGCGGAAAGCCTGAAATTGCAAAAGGCTATAGAATACTGTGCGACCCACATTCTGGATATAGAAACGGTTAGATACCTTCTTTCCAGTGATGCTGCTTTAGAGGAAATGCTGTACAATATTATTAAAAGCGTGGGTTTTGAGAATATGGATATTAGAATAAATACTATTGTGCAAATGAAAGATCTTTTGCGCGATATGCTTACTATCCAGCAGGTTTGTATAGACAAATTCAATGAAATAGCGGTTGCCGAATTTGATGAAGAACAAAAAGCCTTAGATGCAATAAAATTGAAAATGGACGAAATTGATGCTTATCTTAACAAAATGCCTAATATGAACGACTATGACAGGGATGCCCTGCTTTGCCTTGCGGCAAATATTATGGCAAGATTTTATGAAAATAAGAACTCTGGTTTTGTGTTTGCCCAAAATAAAATCGGTTTTTTTAAGAGTATTTTAAGCAATTTAAGTAAAAGTAATAAAAAGCTTATTAATGAGGCGATAAATATGAAATTTGAATTTTTCAGAAGTAATACTTTGAGCTTTGAGCTTATACCGGCCGATCTGACGCTTCCGGACACTAAGAAAAAAATAGAAGAAAAAGGATATAAAGGCATTAAGAAGAATTTATATACGGCTTTTGTGGAGCTTCATAAGTTTTTATTCATGTCTTCAAAATATTTTTCCGCCCTTCATGATAATTTTGATACTTTTCAATATGAAAAAAGATTGAAGAGAACGCGGATTTTAAAAGCCGTTGTTTTTTCTTTAACGGCATTATCCATAATATTGACAGCTGTTTTTATGCCGCCTGTCATATGGCTGATTCCGGTAGCGGCCAAAGTAGCCGCGATTCTTTCTTCCGGAGCTTTTTCATTACTGTTTTTCGGCGTTGTAGTTCATGCAATAAATAATTTTATTGAAGACCGCCGTTTAAAATCGAAACCGCTGATATTTACATTGTTTACGGATAGTGAACTGGATGAAAAACTGCAAAATTCTATAAATAATTTTCAAAACGTTGACCTGAATAAAGAAATATCTTTTTTGACGGATAACAAAGATGAAATACTTTCTTTATTTAGAAAAACACAGGCTTATTTGGGAGGGGCGATTCTTAAAAATAAGATGCAAAAGCTTATAGAAGCTTATTCTCTGAAGGCAATAGCTGCGGACAACCGTAGCGCTCAGAACGCGCTTTTGGAGCTGATATATGATTTTTCCCAGAGCGTAGATTCTTTGGCTTTTCAGGAATCTATGCTTTTTAAAACGGAAAGCGAAGGGAAGAGTTCCGTTGATGATAAGAAATATGAAACTCTAAAATTCTTTTATACTCTCAACTTAGTTGTTTTTAAGTTTGAATATAATCTTCAGGATTTGATTCATAGAATCAATAATCAAAAAAGATTTCTAAAACTTTTGTTTTCAGATAAGAGGTTTGCCGTTAAAGACGAATATCTCAAGCTGTTTGACGATATTGAAAAACAGATATTTTTAAGTTCATATTTAGAGACTCTTTCCTCAGTTCCGGACATATATTTGCAGCAGATATTGACCGAATTTCAGTTTGAAGAAGTAAAAAGCGCTGAACAGGATAATTTTGACGCACAGTATCTGCTTTCTGATATCGCTAAAATGAATATTCCTAAAAATATAGGATATATGTACATAGGATTTATAAACAAAGTTTTACCTTTGCGCAGCCTGTTCCTTAATAGAAATCTGCCGGCATCCTACAGACTATATGCTTTGTTGAAAATGTCATCATCGGAAAATAATCAGGATTCCGTTATATCACAGTCCGGTACTGTCGATGAAAAAGCTGCGGCTGAAAGAAAAATAGATATTGATAAATCGTTTAATGCGGATTTTGCATTAAAGGTGCTGGAAGACGCCGCCGGATACTCATACAGCGACAACTATTTGAATTCTTTGGAAGCGGAAATGCTTTTTACGGCTGCGGCGGTAGCGCTGCACGAGAAATATCCTAATATTGATATTGTCGAGTTTTTAAGTCAGCTCAAATTTACGTTTGTCAGGAACAATAAGACGGAATTTATAGTCAAATATAGCGGAAGCGACGAATCCGAATATGTGCAGATAGCAATGGACGACAATAAGGAGTACATAGATTCCATAAAAGATTTTGTCGAAAGCGTTTATAAGAGAAACATAGGCGACAAAACAGATGGGAATAATGCAAAATTCAAGTCTGTCGCTAAAGGCCCTTCCGCTTTGATCAAGGCAATAAGAAAAACTTCCCTCATATTTTTATTATCCATTACTATGTTCTTGACGAGTTTGTTTTTCAGTGTAGACCCTTCAATCGCATTAAGTAATGGATATATACCACCTGGTATTTACTTAAAGCATAATGTAAACCTCGAATCCACCCAGCAGGAAAATGAATACGTAGTTGATATTGAGAAAGATGTATTGGAAAACCTTGAAAAAAATGAAGAAAATGAAGCCGAACAAAAACAGCCGGAACAAACGCCTTTCAACCGGTTTGCAAAACCGCTATTGGCAGTGCCGTCAGTGATGCCTTTGTTACTTCTTTTTTTTAGACCAGTTTTAGCGCTTCCATTTATGGCATTAGCGGTAGTGTTCTCTGCGGCGTTTAGAAAAAAAGTCGTTAATACGATATCTGTGCATTACAGATTCATAAAAGAGCGGATCTCTTTGACTGACTTAGATTCAGGCAGCTTTGGCGTTAAGGAAATGGATGGTGAGATATCGGTTCCAGTTTATATGATCAATACAATGCCGGCGCACAGAAAAGGTTTTAAATTTAAAAATACGGGAGTCAAAATAGATGGGAAAAGTGTTTGGATAAGTTCTGCTTCCGGTGTTTTTGCGATTTTTGCGGAAGGCGCGAGTTTAAAAGAGATAGAAGATGCGGTGAAAGGTGATAATTCCGGCATCAGGGCCGGGCTTTCAAAGTTCGTAAAGAAGGCTGCCGGAAAAACTTTGGACGATAAGTTTAACGTCAGATGGTTTAATATGGAGCTTAACGCCGCCAAAACCTCTTTCGGTTACGATGATGGAACAGTTAGGGCGAGTTTGTCCGCCGAAGATGCTTCTTCTTTAGAAAACGCCGAGTCAGACTTTATGACGGGCGTGAGAGATATTGCCGATGCCGATGCAATGGCAATGGTAGAGAATATATATTACTTTTTGGATAATGTTAAGACGCCGGAAGATTTGAGCAAAATTCTCGGTGATTTCCAGAAAATTGGAAACGGGCAGATAATTCTTTCTTACGATGTTTTAAAAAACAATCTTGATGCCGCGACAGTTAAAGAATTTTTCAGCGTGGCGCGCCAGAACGGGATTAAAATAATTGCAGATCATAGAGGGCAGGACATATCTTCAGTATCAGAATACAGGAATGTGGGTTTTGACGGCGTTTTGTATAATGCGTCGGAAGATAAATTGTCGGTTTATGATTTTGTGCTGGCAACAACGGAAGATGCTTCCGTAGTTGAAGGTTACGCAAGTTCGCAAGAGCTTATCAGTAAACTCCGTGAAACGAAGAATATAAAGATCCTCAACAACAGCGAAATTGTCAGCAAGATTTCCAAAGGCGACAGTTCCATAGTCGACAGAGTCTGGATCGTCAGAGTTCTTAAAGAATCTGCAATTTTCGACGCGATAAGCGCAAACAAATATACCGAAGATACGGTAAAGCGTTCCGCGTATAATCTTGCAAAAAACAACTTTAAAAATCTTGAAAATATCGGCGATGCAAACCTTGCAAATCTTTTGAATCTTTTAAACGCCGGCAATGTGAAAGCCGTCAGGGAAGCTTTAAACCTGCCGGCGGTACATGCCGTCAATGTTTATCTTAACGATATCGGAGAAAATGTTAAAAATGAGAATGAAGTTATGGCTTTGCAAAAAGCTTATCTTGAAGCAATATTCGAAAAGTTTCTTGTAAATAAAACCGTTGTCGGAGATATTTTGAGCAAGACGCTTGAAAAACAGCTCGGCAAAGCTTTAAGACTGCAAATCGAGTCCGGCAAACAAGCGCAGCCCGCAATTACAGCCGAAGAGTTTAAAGAAGAAGTAAGAAATAAAACGAATACTCTTACGGCAGGAAAAAGTAAAGCCGAAGCTTCAAAAATATTTTCGCGAAAACTTAAAGAGGAATTACACCAGAAAGTTACTTCTCTTGCAGACGACGCTTTTGTTAAAAAAGACGCGGCAGCATTGGCCGGCATAATAGAACTCATCCCCGCAATAGCCGAAGTAAGATTAAATATGAAGCTTGACAAAGACAGTATAGACCGATTCGACGTAAGAGAACTCAAAAACCTATTATC
>JAISDI010000085.1 GCA_031264895.1 Endomicrobium sp.
GTGGTCGTAGACGCCTTCTTTATCTTTATTTTTTCTAAATTCCTGAGCAACGTAATATTTATTTTTTGTATCGGCATTATATTCGCTTACGATAGTAAGTATGTCAAATATAATTTTTACGGACTTTTCAAAATCGGCGGCGTCTTTATAACTCATGGCTTTTTCACTGTTTACGGGATACAGTTTTACATGCGTTATGACGTTGCCGTCTTCGTCCTTTTTCTTTTGCACGTTCAGCGCTGACACGTCCGCATACCAATACATTAAGTAAGAGCCGTCTTCCTGCTTTACGGTCATTTGTATCAACTTCATTTTTTCACGCTCTGTTATTTCTTTTATGGCTTCTTTGTCCGTATCCGCAATTTTTGCCGCTTTTTTTGCAAGCTCTACTCTTTTTGCAATGACATCGTCATAAAGTTCCTGAGACTTTAAAGAAATGGCTATATCGTCCGCGCTTATTATTTTTAATTTGCCGTCGGTTCCGGAAAACATGGGGTAGACGTACGCATAAGCTGCCGTCTGCGGATCTTTACCTTTTTCTTTCACTTTCCAGACAAGATTTTTCTTGCTGAAAGTATGAAGAAGGCTGCCTTTTGCGTCTTTTAATTTATAATATTGGTCATCTTCATCGACCAGCTCTATGTCATATTGGGACTCCATCATCTTTTTGAACTGCTCCAACGCCAATGCTCCATAGAGTTCTTCCGTCTGCAAAACGGCTTTTTGCCCTTGTTCAAGAGTTTTCGGATCATTGTAAGGATAGACTTCGGCTTCCACGCGGCGATATCTGCCGCTTTCGTCCCGATACATATACATATCGCTTTGTATGACCCATTTTGTGATGATGCCGTCGGCAGTTTTTTCTCTTACTTCCCGTATTGAAATTTTTGACGCTTGGGCTTTATTTTTAACAAATTCGGCCTCAAATGCTGTTTTCAAATTCGTTACCGTAGCTACTGTCGTAACTTTTGTTTTGCCCTTCCCGGAAGCGTCCTCTTTTTCGGTCAATAAAACCGGCGAATATTTAAACTCCATAGGCTTGCCGTTTACCATCATGTAAGAAGGATGGGACACGTACCATACTATCCCGTCGCGCGTCTGCTGCTGCCTAATGGAAAACCCTTCTTCTAAAGCTTCTTGAATGGTTTTGTACAGTTCGATAGCAATTTCGGCACCGCCGAGTTTGGTGATAAGATTTTTGCCTATGTATAAAGGCGCTTCGATCGTTTCGCCCGTTTTGGAATCATAGATATAAAATTTTCCTCCTTTATATAAGACGGTTCCGACGGCCATAGTGGCTATTGCCGAAGCGGCCTCGAAAGCTTCTTCGATGTCTTCAATATTAGACAGCGCCAATGTGCCGTCATTTTTATGAAGCGGGATTCTTCTGGTTTCAGGGCTGCCGTTATTGTATTCCTTTTTTATCTCCCAGAAAGCCATTGCGTCTTCCGAAACGGTTTCTATCGAAACTTTAGTTACCGTTTTGTTAGTTTTTTCGTCCGCAGGATACTCTTTTCCCGTTTCCGATTCTATATATTTTGATTTAAGTATCTCCAATTTTCCGCCGTTAGCTATCGCGTCGGCAAGCTGCGGTTCGGTCATAATAAGGTTGTTATAATAAGCGGGATCGATCTGCACGCCAAACAAACCGTTTCCTCTTTTTGTTCCCGCATATTCGCCGCCCTCCGCGTCATAATAAAACATCCAATCGTTGGGAGATCCTTTTATAGTTTTGCCGTCCGAAGTCTTAATTCCTCCTTCTAATTTGCTCCACAGAAGGCTCATTTGTATTCTGCTAAGAAATTGTTCGGGCTTAAGCGGCTTGCCGTCTTGCATGGGTTCCACCTTTATGCCGCCCGGAAGTATCCAGTATATGGTGTTGCCCGCAAATTGATCCTCAATGCTGAGCGCCGCATCATGATCGAAACCGAATTCTATGAGATTTAACAGCTTGCTGATCGTTTTGTTTTCTTCAAGTTCCCAATTAGCCACTTCATGCCTTAAAGCGGTAAGCTTTAAAAAGCTGTCAAGCGCTTGGGTAAGCTCGTAAATGCTGTTTATGTTTTTATTTCCGCCGATCCTTTGAGACAGATAAAATTTTGGGTTTAGATCATAAGCGCTGCCCGAAGGGAGATTTCTGTTTGCGTCCGTTTTATATATAAAATAACTGCCCATTTGAGGATCAGTGCGCGTCGCTTTAACAAGCATACCTTTTGAGTAAAACGTTATAAACTCAGAAAGAAGAAGCTCGTCAAATATATTCTCAACGCTTGTGCTGTTGTCAGCCAGAAGCATTGCCAAAGCCTGATAAAATTCGGGACTGTCAGTATTATTGACATCAAAAGGTTTGTCTCCCTTTAATGTATCCAGCCGGCTTTCATGCATTTTTCGCAGAGTATCTAATAGGGCTTTTTTCACTTTTTCATTTTGTATGCCATTGCCTCCTATATTTCTGCCATACATTTCGTCCTGCCACTTCCGGTCGTCTCCCTGTAAATTGCCATTTATAAATGTATAAAACTCTTTTACTTTTTCCATGAGACTGATAACTGAGGAAATGCTTTGAAGTTTGCCGTCGGGATAAAGCAGCAAAGCCAGACGTTCGTTACTTTTTGCAAAGTTGTTTAACTTATGCTTGAAAATTTTCTCATAAAAGCTCTCTAATTTTGCATTTATTATTGCCTCTCTTAAATCCGCTATATGTTTGTAGTCTTTTAATGTTTCAATCGCATCATCAACATCTATTTCAACGTCTTCGTTTGTTGTCTCATCGATCTTGTACAGCTTTCCGACTAAAATGTCATATCCGCCATGAGAGTGCAAACCGTCGATGTTATTGATTCCCAAAGATATACAAGCTACTTTTTTCTCTTCTTCGGAAAGATTTTTTATCGCTTCATAAAATTCTTGAACTTTTTGCATGATCTTAAAAGCGTCTTCATCATTTCTGTTTTTTCCGTCTTTTTTTACGATAAATTCGCCTTTGTTAAAAATCAGCGGTTCTATCTCTATGGAAACTATTTCGCTGACCGGATCAAAAATGTCGGCCGTTAACGCGGCTTCGGCCGTAGGGAAACTGCCTATTTTGAAAAATATCCAGAAAAAATCTCTTGTTTTCTTGTCTGCATTTATACGATTTTTCAGTCCTTGTATATACGCCGTTTTTTCCAATTTTTCTATAATTTCGCTGTCGTCAGCATAGGGGACTGTGTTTTCGGCTGCAGTTTTTTCGCCGTCAATAATAAGGAAAGTCAAACTTTTGTTGACTCTTTCGCCTTTGTCGCTGCCTATTTTCAAATCGGCATCCGATAAACTGAAAGCCGTTTTAAACCATTCTTTGTATTCTTTGTTCTTTGTTATCTTTTCATATACGGAGCTGTACGTTTCAAATAATTTCTTTGACGTTTCAAAATCGTAATATGTTTCACCGTTATTGGGATACATAAAGGCAGCGGCAAAATTGAAATCATATTGATTCTCGAAATCATACTTATCGCTAAAACCTTTGTAGAAATCTCCACCCTTGCTCAGCCATTCAAAAAACGCTTTTTTGTTTTTATCTCCGATTATATATTGAATAAAACGCGCTATTTCAGAAGCTTTTTCTAGTTTCTTTATTGCCGTACCGGGATCTCCTTCATTTTTGTCAACCGTCGCGCCGTACTTCTCTTCGTAGAATAATAATCTTGTCAAATAATTCATAATAGATTCTCTTTTGTCGGTGGGTCCCCAATTCGGACTAGCTATATTGCGGTCTGTTCCGTACATGTATAGGTCGTAAAACCGCTGTTTCATTTCGCCGTCGCCATCTACATCATCTATGTTATTGTATAATTCAACATATTTCTTGAAAACTTCAAAAAAATCGGCCGCTGTTTCATAACTTTTATATTTTTTTTGCCAGTTTCCACTTTCATCTTGCACTTCATATTCTATAAACATAGCTGTGGCTAATTTTTCATAAACCGCTGCTTCTTGCGCGGGATTGGAAGCATCATAATCTATTTTTACCTCATACCATCTTTCAAATAATGCTTTTGCTTTTGTTTTTACGTTTTCGCTTTCGCTTTCATTCAAAATTTCAATCAGCTTTTTTAATTCCGAGGCTATTTTAAGTTTTTGGATAACGGCCTCTTGAACTTTTTCCTTGTTATCCATTATATTCTTTGCATTGTCTTCAGTGAGAATTTGTTTGAGGTCTGTCGTTTCATACTCCCAAAAGCCGGTTACCGGGTCTTGTTTAACGCCTGTGAGTATCAAAATTGTATTATCATTACCGTCTTTGTCATCTCCAAACAATAACTTGTTTATATAGACGGGCATATCTGCGCTTTCAATATTGGCTTCCGGATATCTGGTTCTGAAGTTCTCGCCGGCATTACCTTTATTATCAAATATTGTCGTGTACACATATACCTGAAGTTCAAATACCATAAACGCTTGTATGTGGGTAAGGTTATCTTTCGAGTCCTCTCTATACATCATCTTGGCTGTAGTTTCAAACAGCTCTTTTTCAGTGGCAGAGTCAAGATTTATTTGATACCAACGTTCAAATAACTTTTTATACGTAGGATCATTTTTTATTTTATCTATCAAATAACTTATGTCTGACCTTGCTTCCATCTGCTTTATCGCCTCTCCGATCTCTCTTCCAAAATCGCCGGCGCCCGTGTACCCGTCAAACAGCAAAGAATTAAAAATGTCTATGGTACGCGCATTGTAATCGCCCTCTATGTCATAACCGTATGTGTCGAAAAACATGGTTTTATAGTTGTTTTTTATTTCATTATATAAACCGAGGTACTTCCTCCACATCCCTATACCGTGTTCTACTCCTTTATTATCCATAAGGTGCGACAGTGAGGTATATTTATCTCCAGTACTCATAGAGTTGAGATCTACCCCGAAAAGTTTTTCATATATGTCCGCATCTTTTAATACTTCAGTCAAAAAATCCTGCATTTTTACCGTTTCTCTCAATAAGTCGATCGCCTGTTGCAGGGATCTGTTTTCACCGCCTCTAAATAACAAGTCTACAAGCCCTTCATGACCGGCTTGGCTTCTTGGGTTACCATATATGCCTTGAAAAATAGCTAATAAATCAGAAGAGTGTTCTATCGCATAACATAGGTCGACCCTCTTTTTAAATTTGTCTAGCGCTACATCATAGTCGTCCGAACCAAATAAATAGCTTACTTTGTCGTACTCTTCCGAGCCGACAGGATTGGCCGTCAAACTTATTTCAAACCATGCAGAAAAATAATCGTTCCATTGTGTTCTTATTGCTTCGTGCAGCCTAATTAAATCGCTCTCACTAAATGACCTCAGCTGCAGGGGAGCTTGATTGCCGGGCCTTGACACTGTAGGCATATTTACCGAAAGGTCTCCGCCTTCTGCAAACGCTTTTTTAAGACTATCTAAAACTTCCGTATCAACTCCGTAATTGTTCTTTAAATATTTCAGCATGGTCTCTACTTGATAATTTACGCTTGCTTTTAACGCATCGTCTTTATTGTCTTTTAGAGCGTCATGCAGACCTATAAATATATTTCTTGTCTCCGTGAGATCAAGAGCGCTCTCTCTTAACTGCCAGTTTAAAGCGTCGGTCAAAATATTTATCTTGTTATTTTCAACGGCTATCCTCGCGAGATTTTTAATATATTCTTCCCTGTTTTCTCTGTCGTTTTGTTTGTCTTCGGAGGCTTCGTAAAAACTTGCTTTCATTTTGCTGTTGATCAAATCAGGAACTTTATAATTTTTCGGCAAATACTTTCCGAGCGCCAATGCGACCTCGTCTTTTAAAGCTTCTTCGGCGACCGCTTCGCTCAGTTGGCTTTCGTGCGTCTGCTTTTTCTTAAGCGCCTCTACAATATCTTTTGCTATTTGCCGCAAGTCCGCGCTTACGTTATAATTAAATTCCCATTCCAATCTCTGTCCGGGCGCCCAGCTTAAACGAAGGCTGACCGACCCGTCAACTTCGGGACTTCTGTAATCTATGCTGAAATTGCCGAGAAATTTTATATATTGCAAAATTGTATTTTTAGTTTCTTCATCCGGATGTTTTCCTTTTGTCATCAGAAGGTACAACTCTTCACTTGGGGTCATAGCCTTATTCAAAACGCCTCTGGCTTCTTCGTTGATCCCTTGAGCGTCCTCCATTGCGCCTTGCAGGATCCTTCTTAAAGTTCCTTGCGAATAAAGGCTGATCTTATCTTTCAGATAATTTTCAAGATCCGCTGCGGTATTTATGCCTGTTTTATTATCTTTCAGTTCGTTAAGCAAATTTTGCACTGCAAGCCGGCGCGGATTTTCCGAAGAGATCTCGGCATTGAGCAAACCGAGCAAAATATTGTATTTGACATTTTCTGTTCTTAACATTTCTTCCGCAGCTTTTTCCTCGTTTATTTCAGGGGCGATGCCGGCTCTGACCGCTGACGAATACTGTCGGAGATATTGTCCGAAATATTGTGAAAATATATAAGTTTTTAACTCTTCGGGTAATGTAGAAATATCCGGGAGATTTTTAACTTCCGCGTTTTTCAAGACGCTCAGAACAATATCGTCAACTTCTTTTTTAAGATCATCGGACTTTTTGTCTGAAGCTATGATTTTTTTAGCTTCGGCCAATTCATCTTTTTCCTCATCTGTAATAATATTTTGAGGAGCGTTATATATGCTTTCCAAAACGGCGGCAAGTTTTACAAACTGCGCCATGTTCGCTTTAGCGGTCATGTACAGATTGCGTTCCTTTTTTATTTCGGACAATTGGGAAGATAAAGCGTCGGCCAAAATAGAGCGCAGTTCGGCTGCCACAACGCTTTTTATCCAATCTTTAGTATCGAACCCTTCAAAATCTTTGTTATAAAGATAATCCAGCAGAATTAGCTCTTGCAATTGCGCGCTTTTAATTCCTTTATAGTTTTCAGGAAGTATTTTCATCTCTGCGAAAATTTCTTTTATAGTTTCCGTTATTCCTTCATTTATTTCTTTAACTTCTTCCGTTGTGAGCTTAGACGCTTTGTCCTCAAGCTCTTCAGTTTCCAAAACCGTTCTCTGAAAGAACCTGTCATTAAATAAAACCATTTTACTTCTCAATTCCGAAGGGAACTTGTCCGACTCGCCGATTTTTTGAAGACCGGTTATTATTTCCATCAATCTTCTTTGGGTTTTTATAAGCTCTCTGCCGCTTTGAAAATATGCGCCTATTTCTCCGAAAGCGGTCGTTTTATTTGCAGTTGAAGAAATTTTTGCATTTAAATTTTTCTGAAAATCAACGACTCTCGATGCGGCGTCTTTATAAATCTTGATCAGCTCGTCTATGTTTTGCGCATCAACGCTGCCGTCTAAAATTGTATTGACGCTCTTTATTTGAGCTTTGCTGAATATTTTTTCGTCAAACGTTTGCAGCGGATCCCTGTTTTTATTTAATGTCGCCGCTGCCGAACCTTCGATTTTGGCAAGAGCTTCAAAGAGAGCTTCTATTTCTTCAAAAAGAGCTTCTGTTTGACTGACTTCTTGAGATTCCGTGATTCTGCTCAAAGCGTCGGATAAAATTAAAAGCATCGAAAGGTTTTGCGCAACGTTTTTACTGCGGTCAATGCTCAAATATCCGGCGGCAAAATATTTATCTATCATCTCGCCGATTTCGGCCTTCAACTGATAATTTTCCGGCAAAGCGTTAAGCAGCTCGGTTTTAAGCGAATCTTTTTCTTGATTTTGCAGCTCTTCCCATCTCTGTTGTTCTGTTTCTATTATTTCAGGCACATATCTAAATTCGTATTCAAGCGTTTCCGCCTTTACTATATCTTCATTTGTTTTGTCTTTTCCGTACTTTTGTTCGTAAACGTCTCTCGCATAATTGAGAGATGCTCTGAACTTATTTACGGCTATCATCTCTGCGGGCGACAGATCCTTTTTATTTGCCAGCTTTTTTCCCAGATGTTTGACTTTCTTATACGTTTTTTGCAAAATTTCGCCGGCGATATTTTCATTATTTCTTATTACGTTTACTATTTGTTCTCTTTTGCTGTCGTTAAGACTTTTTGCTTTATTATATTCTTCATAGAGCGCATTCAATTGTTTGCCGGACAGCTTAACGCCATATGCGGTTTCAAGCATATTGTTTATCTCATCTTTTACAAAATCTTTCTCGACCGCTTTTATCCAGTTGTCAAATATTTCCCGGGCATAGTCTTGATCGTAAACTCTGCCTTTTCTTGCTTTTATATTGTAAAGTCTCTGCAGATCATCGACATTAGAGTCAAAAGGGCTTAACCGCTTAAAAAATTCTTCTTCAGACCGGCTCATATACTCCGGCGCCAAAGCGCCAATGATGGTTATTATGGCGTTCGAGATCTGTCCTGCTGCGGGTACAACGCCGGACAGGGTCGCCGCCAAAGGAAGAATGCCTTTAGCAATATTTACTGAGGTTTTATCTTTGTATTGGGTAAGAGCGTCTATTACTATATCTGACAGAAACACCGTTTTAATTATTTCTACCCATTGTCCGTGTGTCAGACCGGCGGTTTTGTTGTTCTTAAAATATTCGATCATGTCATTTATAAGCAGATCGGACATATCATAATCTTCCGGAAGAAAACCGGCCAAATCTCTGCGGATGTCCGTAAAAATTTTCATGGGATTTATAAATTCGTCGGCATTAGGAATTTTGAGCGCTTCTTTATCGTTATTTTTTAATGCGTTTATAAGAGCCTGCACATTGTAATTATGTTTGGCAAGCAGTTTATAATAAACAATATTTTCTCCAAGTTTGGGGTATTCCTCTCTAAGAGCTTCAAACTCACTTTGGGCAATGTTTTTGAATACTTCCAACTCTTTGTTACTTAGATACGTTTCTGCCTTATTTATGACTTTTTCCAGCTGCTTCTTCTGTTTTTCCCGTTTCTCTTCCGGCGCATTTTTTCTCGCCTCATAAATTTCTTCTAAAAGTTCCTTTATGCGTATTTCTTTGAGCATACTGCCATGCAAAAAATTCGTATTATCAAAAATACCGTTGACATCTTTTTTATCCTTGTCTGAAGCTTTTTCCAATTTTGAAGGCGTCACATTGATAAGCCGGTCAAGAATGTCCCGCAGGATCGCGGTTTTATTTCTTTCGTATACCGTTTTAAAAATATCTTCGTCAGAAGTATTGGCCGAAGCCTCTTTATATTGGGCGAGAAATTCATTGGCAAGTTGATTTTCCAATTCTCCCGACAACTTTTCGACGCCGTACTTTTCCGGAATATTCTCTCTGAAAGCCGCTATCGCGACTTTTTTGATTTTATTATCTATCCACTTTCTTAAGGTTTGTTTATTTTTATCTTGATAATAAGAAGTTTTGTTGTCCGCCTTATTAAATTCTTCTATCAAACCGGAAAGCTCTCCGCGCAGCTGTGCCGAAGCAAGTTCGGAGTTAAAAAACCAGCTTGCAACTATTGCGGATATTGCCGAAGCAGAACTTCCGTATCCCACAGTAACGCCGCCTCTGGCGTTAAAAGTAAGCGGAACGTCTTTAATGACCTTTGAACTGCCGTACCTTGCCCATCTGTTGACATACGCGCCGCCGAAATCGGCAAGGAACGGAGCGATCAATTTCAAATAATCTTTAGAGCTGTAATTGTCTTTTTTTCTATATTGATCCAAAGCTTCTATTATAATATCCCCTGCGAATTCTTCTACGATCAAATCATATAAAGCCATCTTATTATTTCTATATTTATCCGTTTTTATTTCTTCATTATATTTTTTGACAATGGCTTGCTCGAGTTCTTTTGAAAGTTTATAATCTTTCGGAAGAATGTCGCTAAAATATTTGACCGTTTTGACCGCAACGGTTTGCGCCGTAATATTTTCAAAAGAAACGTTTTCCAGCAATTTATGAGCCAAATCTATATCATTCTCGGAAGGGCTGCCTTCCAGCAGCCGGTAAATAGCGGCGGTCAGCCTGCTTTTTAGCTGAGAATTGCCTTGGTCTTCTTTCGACAGTTCTTTTTCTAAAGAGTGTGTAAGCGCAGACACTCTGTATTTTCTTATAAGAGAGAGCGCATTGTCGAATATGTTTATGTCGTCCCGGGCGGAAATTATGAAGTCAATGTGCAGGTTGTAGTATTCTTCCGGCGTAAAGGCAAAATCATCCTGTAAAACCCCTTCACTTTTTAAGGCTTCCGTAATGCCTTTGAATAAAGATTCATAGTTAAGCTGATTTTCACCGCTTTTATTGTTTTGCGCATTTTCCCAAGCGGGCGTTTTTCCTTCTTCTTTCCCGACAGATTTATTTACTTCGATCCAGCCGGCAAAAGAACTCTGGGAATTGTCAAAACGAGAAGACAGATAATATCCGATAAACGTTCCGTCAGCCTCAAATGCGGATCCGATGTAAAAATATTTGGATATAAACATATTGAAAGCTCTGTCAACGTCATTATCCACTGAAGAAAGGAGCTTTTTTAATTCGTTTTTGTCCGTAATATTGATATTGCCCAAACCTTCCCATATATCGGCAATGCTTTTTTCTTTGCCTTCTTTATTGACTACTTTTACCATCCCTATAAGCCCTTGCAGTTCCTTTAAACTGCTTTCTTCGATATCCTCTTTTTCTTTTTTGGGATCGCTGTATTCTTCGATAAGCTTTTGAGCTTGGATAATGATCTTATCGTCATCGCCGACGTCTTTCTTCACCTCTTCGACCAGATTTTGAAATGTCCGGAAATATCCGTAGTTTCTTCCCAAATCCTTCTGCCGTGAACCTTTCTTTCTGCTGTTTTTAATATCCTCTGTCTGCTGTTGTATTACGGCTAATTTGATTTCATTTTTAACTTCTTTGGTTTCCGCGTCATAAAAAACCTCGGCCGCCCATTCAAGAACGTTTTTATCCCCGTTTTTATCATACGGATATTTCTTTATCAGCCCGGCTTTTACATCTTTGGGCAAACCGTTTACGTAATATTCCGAATCCGCAAGATTATCAAGCATATCTTCAGGAGAAACGCCGGTTCTCTTCATAATGTCAAAAATCGGACTTGAGTTATAATACGGTTGTATTGCGTCAGTTTGTGTTTGTCCGTCAGTTTGGGCTTCACCGGTCATTTTTAATACGGCCGCATTCAAATGATGCCGTTCTTTTTTGCTGTATCTTCCGGACAGATTATCTCTGAAACGCTTTATAATTTCCAGCCTTAATTCCTTTATGGGGGTAAATATGGGGTAGTAAGCATTGTCAGAAAAAACCTGTTTGAGACTGCTGGACGAATAAACTTCCGCGCCGGAACCTCTGACATGTCCGCCTAAAACGGCATTGGTGCGGTTTTGTATGCCGAGAATGGTTCCCGGAGCGTCAACAAGTATACCGATAAAATCAGTAACATCCGTAAATGTGATTTTTTTGCCGGCGCCGGCTTGGATCCACGCGTCGATCAAAATATCGGCATGAAAAACTTCGGCTATTTTTCTTTTCCAATTTTCAATGCTTGTTTTAT
>JAISDI010000177.1 GCA_031264895.1 Endomicrobium sp.
TTTTTAAATTGAAAAGCAGCATATCTTCTATTTCGTTTAGATCCATGCCGGCGCCATTATCTTCTATGGTCACGATAGCCCGTTTGTCGTTTACGCTGACATCTATCTCATCGGCACCGGACTTTTTTGCATTTTTTAAAAGTTCCCCTGCAAAAACCCCTTCGACCTGATTTAAATCGTATATAACTTGCCTGAGTTCTACGCTGATCTGTCCTTTATTTTTCATGCCGGTTTTTTTCTGCACAAAATCAATTAAGCTACCGCTGTCTATATTTTTTCCTTTGCGCAGATCATAAGCTTTTACGGCGGAATAATTTTCTAAAGTTTTATCTTTTTCGGCATCAGCCAAAGACATATCAGAAATATGATTTTCAATATAGAAATTAGTATCTCTGTTTGAAGCAATTCTAAAATTAAGAGAGTTGACTTCTTTGGCTGCACCTCTTAGCATACCTGCTATCTTGTCGTCTTTAAGCCAATCGCCGTTAATGCCGTTGAGTAGAATTCTATCGTGTATAACGTTGTAGTATTTAAGATAGTAGTACATTCCGATAAAAGCTTTTTTGCTGTACGGCTTTAAATAAACCGTATCATTATTAATGCTAAAAAATATTATAGTCTGCTGATTCGGAGAACTTGAATCTACAGGCATCGTTATATTATCGGTTTCATATAAATATTCGTCCAATAAGTAGGGGTTTGCAAGTACGGCTATGCCGCCGTTATCATTTCCGAAAAATTCATAAGTTTCAACCTCGTCTGTCACAACTATCAGATTTCTGTTTTCTTCATTGGCTTTTTTTATTTCCGATTCAATAAGTTCTATGGCTTTTTCTTTTATTCCGGCTTCCTTTATAAAATCTTTACGCTGTTTTTCAAACTTTTCGCATAATGCGTAAAGCGCATTTAAAACCGCCATTTTATCAGACAGACTCATACCGGAGTTTATCGTTTCTTCTATAAGCTTTTTGACATGATCTATTAATATCGTATCGGTCGTTATCGAATCTCTTGAAACTGAAAAATTTAAGTCATTGGGCAATTTGATTATTATTTCTTTGAAAGAATTGCCGCCCAAAACCGGCAGTTCAAAAAATTTGACGCCTTTAATTGTAACAACAAGCTTGCCGTTTCCCGGCCTATCGCTTCTTAAAAGCGTATTGTCGTTTTCAGCTGATTTTTTGACCAATATTTTTAGCTCGTCATTGGGGTTTTTATCAATTTGTGCATAGTTAGTACTACCTGCGGATAATACTTCGGAAGTATCTCCCGTAAGCAAATGAACGGGTTTCATAGAATGTGAAAAATTTTCTTTGACCGATCCTGAGATTTTATCCAGATCATCCTGCCGGTTAAGATATCCGGTTTTTATATTTACTGCCGTACCGTTAGATTTCAATCCGGAAGACATGGCAAGAGCTTCCTCTTTTGATATAAAATTTACGGAAACTATATAAAATTCTCTTTCCCCAGCCTGATCATACTTTGCCCCGACAACTACTTTAAAACTGTCATTATTTCTGACCGATACGATTTCAAGAGTATCGGTTTCTTCCCACAAATAATTTAAAGATGAGAAAAACCCCAGCCCAAACCTTCCTATCTGGGCTTTTTTGTCTTTTTTTGTGGAATTTGCGGTATTGATCAAACTTTCAAAAACCGTTTGTATCGATATCCCGTCATCAGCTTCATTTTCTATGCTTATCTGTCCGGTACCTATTCTGACGCGCGCTTCCCGCCCTGCATCAAGAGCATTTGAGATCAATTCGGTAACGCCCTTTTCTTCTCCGATAAACTGTCTTTCAACATAATTTTTTATTTGGGTTCTGTTTTTTTCTAAAGCTTTCAGGTTTGTTGCGTCACCGTTAACGGCAGTAATGATCTCGTGTATAGGTTTTCCTTCAAAAATTTTATACTGCCCGATGTCATTATTTGCTATATAAGGCCTATCTATAATAATATGCACAGACAAATTCAATGAAACGCCCAGCGCCGCAGAACCCGCCAGCAGCCCCATTGCCAAAGGCAGCATGAAAGGAGCAAATGCAAGAGCAATGCCAAACACAAGCAAAGGCAAGTAAGTTACGGCAGAAACTATAGCCGCGCCCGTTTTTGCGCCTTTTGTTTCATGTTCTTTTATGAATTTGAACGGGTTTAACGATTCGAAAAACTCTGTCCTTGCCACATACCACGCTATCTTTAAAGGCTTTTCGCCGTTTTGTAACATATCTCGCACTTTTGCTTGGTTTTTTGGGAGGATCGCGCTGGGGAGTTCTTGGCTGTCAATATCAGCAGCAGCGGCTTTTGAAAATGTTGCCAATGCGGACGCAAACTTTTCAAATTCCGGAGTGTTTAGAATTGCGGAAATTAGGGGACTGTCCGCAAATTGTTTTTTGGCTTCTTTAATAGATACTTTTTGCGCGGCCAGTTTTTGAAGTATGTCCGGGAAAGAAGCCAAAATATTTAGATTTATGCCGCTTTCGGCTGAAATTGTTTTTTGCAATTCCGGATTTTTTGCTATTTCCCAAATCAGCCCGTAACCGTTAAAATATCCGCTGTTTACGGCAGCGGCTGCAAGATTTTCTATAATTGACAATAAAATCTCGGAATTGCCCGTGGGGCTTAATAAACTTCTTATTGAATTTACATGCGTTTTTATGTTTTCTATTGCGGTTTTTGTAAATACGGAAGCGGGTCTGCCGCTTTCGGAAAGCTCAACTATGGTTTCTTCGAATTTAAAACTTTTTGAATTATTGTCCCATGGCAAAATAAGTTTTTCACCGTTAAGTTCCACAAAAGCCGTATTATTTTTAAACTCTATTTTTGCATCTGCCGAACCCATGGCAAGAGCAATGGCGTTTGCCTCGATCTTGGAATTTTTCGTAAAATATTTTGCCTGCTGTTTGGCCAAATCAGCGTAAACAGAATTTGAATCCGAAATTTTTGAAACGTTTGGCGTTATAGTCAAATAAGAAATATTTTTCGTTTCCAAAATCTCTTTTATGCCTTCGGAATGAAACCCGCCGGTAATAATTACGGATATGTCGGAATTTTTTAAAATATCGGACAATTGCGCGCTTTTTAAAGAAGCGATCCCGGTTTTTTGAATATCGTCTCTGCCTGCTGGGGACTGGGCAATTTTTTCGGAAAAAATTTCGTCCCTGCGGAAATTTGATCTGTAAAATTCGTTTATTTCTTCAAAATCCGCATTTAAATTATTCAAAACGCTTTCATAAGTGTATTTTTCCCATACGTTTCTGAACTCGTCAAACTGGGCGGCAAAATATTTATGATCGTCCGCAGTTATCGAAGCCAAAAGGTAATCTTTAAAATAAGAGTAGAAATCAGAGGCAAAAGATACTTCCAGTTCGCTTTTGCTTTTTGAAAGCGCTAAACGGATCTTTTCTATGACCCGTTTTTCTTCCTGAACCAAATCCAAAAAATTCAATTCGGTTTCTTTTAAAGCATGATCAAAAAACAGTTTTAAGTCGGTTTGGCTTGGATCCAGCTCTATACTGTAGTCTCTCATCAAGGCCGGCATGTAAGCGTAAAAATCGGTAAGGTTTGAAAAGTTTTGCGTTTTTGCCGATAATTCCGCGAAAACGCCGTAAGGAAGTTTGGCTTTAAGCTCATCGATAAAACGTACAAGCTGGGAAGTGATCTTTTTCAAATTCAGCAGTTTTGCAGTATTGTTTATGGCAATATATTTTGCGATATTGGGATAAGCGCTCAAATCTATATAGTATAAAGAGTTTTCTTTATTTTCCTTTCTGTTCACTTTATCTATATATTTGATCAGACCCGAATAATATTTGTTTGAAGAAATTCTGCCGGTTTTATAACTTGTAAGAAGTTTGTCAAAACGCTTATTTTCAAAGCTGAAATGTTTGTTTTGAAGAAGCAGAAGCTCTTTGTCCAGTTGTTCGATCTGCCGTTTGTAATATTGCTGTTTTTGCAAAATATTACCGAAACGTATCATATTGCCGCTGTGTATTTGCGCGTTTTCAATGCCTTTGATAATTTTATTTTTGTTTGAAACGATCGAATAATATTCGCTTCCGGTAAGCCGTCCGGCATTGAGCAGAGTTTCCAAAACGGCGTCTCTTTTATCCGCGTCAATATCGTTTATCCAGCCGGTATCGATATCGGAATAAGCCCCTTCGCAATAAAGGTTTGAAAAACCGTATTTGGAGTCAAGTTCGCCGAGTATCGCGGCGATCTTTCTTTGAACTTCGGGATTACAATGCAGATCCTGTATGTTTATGATGATTTTTTTTCGGGCAGACAGATCCCCGAATATCGCTCCGGCATTTATTCTGCCGTTAGAATAAGAAACTACAGGTTCGCCTATACTTGTTATTTTGGGATAATTTACGGCAGGTATTTGCGCGATCGCCGCATACAGATCAGGACTTATGACCGAATAAGTAAAAATCAGCGCCATAAAAACAGCAATGATTTTTTTCATGACCGCGCCTCTGAAGAATAAATTTCATGTTTAATTTTATTTGTAAAAATAAACATTATAAAATCTCCAACTCAAACCCAGATATCCCATTAGAGCTTTTTAAAAACTATCTTTTTTCCTTTGTCGTCATACCCGAGTGTCTTTGTCGGGTATCCATTTTGCCGTTTCGCTGTTCGCCGTAATTCCCACTTTTTAAAGGGGGTGGACGGAGACAATGTCTCCGGACGGGGGATTTGCCGTATGCGCAAGGTTCTAAATTTCATGTTCAAT
>JAISDI010000183.1 GCA_031264895.1 Endomicrobium sp.
CACATAAGTTCTATGGTTCTTCTTGAATCTTCTCCGGCAGCCTGAACGTGGGTAGACATGCCCGGAAGCCTTGCATAATCAAGCTCAGGCAGTTTTTTGACGCTTATGTTTTTGAAAGTTTCGATTATCTGCCTGCGGGCTAACTCGCTTTTTGGCATCACGAATGAGGATTTGGACTTTCCGTCAAGAGCATCTCTCCATGCGTCCTTTTCGTCTTCAGTCATATAGATCGAAGCGTTAACAAATTTCTTTATTTCAGTAGTTACGTCTTTGCCGTCGGGCAGAATGGGCGCGTTTTTTTGAGCTTTCAAAAACTCGTTCATTCTGGTTTTGATCGCTCTTTTCCAGAAGATACGGTTTGAGAAAGACGTCCCTAAAAATATGCCGCCTACAAGCCATAATCCAAGATTTGCCGCAACAACGTAATAAAGCATCTGTCCGAAAGTTACCGCGAGAAGCGGCGCAGGAACGGCAGTAACGATCAAAAGAGCCGCAGATATGAAAAACAACAACATCTGTATCCCGTCAATAATCCTTTTTGTTTTATCGGATTTCATTGCGGCTTCTTTCGTAAGCCTTATATGAGAAAATACGGCTACGGCTGCCTGCCATATGGACGAAAGAGTCAATACCCCTACAAAAAGCCATATCAATCCGCTAAGAGTTATGGTCAGCATTGAAAATATACTTAAAGACGGCAATGCCAAAATTATTCCGGCAAGATAAAAGCCGCCTAAATAACCGCCCCAGTGAAAAGCGAAAATGCCGGCTATGCTGACTAAAAGATTTTTGCCCCATGAAGTTGTAGTTTTGCCGGCCGCATATTTGGGGAACAGCCACGTCATAATTCCCAGCGTAAGCGATATGTTTATTCCGAACACCGCAAATGCCGATGACAAAAACGGGATCGCAGCTATCATAGCGGGATTGAACGTAAGAACAATTGCGGATACGGTCAAAGCCGCAAAAACTGCCGTTAAACTCCAGAAAAGTACTTTTTGTTTTGTCGTAGTTATATTAAAGTAGTTAAATCCTCCGAACATGACTTTGAAAGTTTTTGAGAATATCATTCTCACCATACTGCGCAGCGATATAGGATTTTTATCGTAAACTGCTCCGGTTATGTCGGATGCGTCTCTTAACTCTTTAAGCGCTCTTTTTGACGCGGCAAATCTTAAATTTCTGAGAGCTTTTGCTTTGCTTTCAGGGCTTATTTTTCCATCCTTCCCGACCACCTCTTTGATCGTTTTATCCAGTAAATCCTTAATATCCTTAACCGTTTCGACTTGCGAGAGAAAGGCTCTGTTAAACGCCTCGTTCTTTCCATTATCTGTAGTATCAGGAATGTCGTAAAGATCTCTGTAAACGTCCCAATATGTTTTATATTTATCAGATGTTACACGGCCGTCAAACAAATTTTTAAGGTCTGTAGCTCTCTTTTTTACTTCGTCTACTCTTCCTGCGAGATTTTTTATAAATTTTTCAAAATCTCTCATAGACATCCCTTCTTGTGCTAAATTCACCGCTAAATCGATAACGTTTGCTTTTATGTATGCAGGAGTACTCTTTTCTGCTTTGTCGGCGGAAGAAGCCTTATCTCCCCACAAGCCTTTTGATTCGGCGTAGAATTCCCAAAGATCATTGTTTTTAGTAAAGAACTCAGCTATATTTTCCAGATATTCTGCGTTTTTTTTGTCTTCGTCGCTGGCTTTTTTGCTTTTACCGCTATTTATAACAAAATCAACCATCATTTTATTGACATCCGCTCTTAAACTTTTACTTATTGTCATCGCAACGGTTTCAGCGTCTTTCCCAGGCGTTTTGTCTGTGAAACGTTTGGCAAATTCTTTTCCGCACAGAGCGATGAAATTGATCTTTCCTATTGTACCGGATTTTCTAATTTTTCTGTCAATTTCTTTTTTGAGCAGAGTATATGTGTTTGGCATTAATTCTGAGATCTCTTCAGCGCTCATATTATAAAGGTCTATTTTCGGGTGGGTCATCATGATCTGGCTGAAAAACATATCTATGGCGTTTTCTGTAAACAAATCGTCAATTGAAGCTAAAAGAGGAACAGTATCGGCTCTGCCTTTCGAAGTTCCGAAATAGCGTATAGTTTTTTCGGCTATGACAGAAAAATTGTACGTTGCTTCTATTAAATCGGCCGTATGTTCTTTTACGTCCGTGATGGCAGGGTTTTTTGCGTCTGCTATTATAGTTCTTGTAAGCGTCAGCGTAGCGGGGTAAAATGTCGAATATATCCCCATCGACGTGGCATTCTTTTTGGCGTCAACAGCAGCTTTTCTGTCGCCTTGTACCGTGCTTTGCGGCTGCTGGATCATAAGCATTACTATATGTTCTTTTATGTTTAACGGATCTGTCTGCGGAGAGGCCACGTTAACGTAAACATACTCTTTGTCTTCAGTAAGCAGCACGGGATTTAAGAAGAAATGCCCAGCGAACTTTTCAAAAGTTACTTTTTCTATCCACTCCGTCATATTTACGCTTTTCCCGTCAGGCGTCATGTGCCGTTTTCCTTGTATATCTGAAAAAGCATTAGGCATTATTGTTTTAACATATTCAAATTGCGGACTGAAAACTTTATCCTTAATGATCTTCTTTACAAGTTCTTCCAAAGTGAGAGTTTTGTTTTCTTGCGCATATTCCGATAAGTCTTGTATAGTAATTACGTTTTTCTTCAGGAGATGCCTTAAGCCCATTGAAACCGAAGTCGGAAGCATATTGTTTGTGATAAGATCAAGCTTCTCAGCATCATCCATCGTGTAGCTTGTTAACTTATCAAGCAGATTTGTTTCTAACTTGCGGTTTATTCTTCTGATAAGATTCTCAAGTTCCAGCCCGTTTTTTGAATCTACTATATTTGGATTCATCTCGTTTAAAACGCTTGTGAAATCGTCATAAGAAATTACGCCATTTGTCAAAAGGAAAGATATGGTAAGGAAATATACGTTACCGGATTTCACGCCGGATCTTTTCAGCGCGGAAAGAAAACCATTAACGCCGTAATTGGTATTTGCCAGTTCTACCATCTTAGAAACCATAGGTGAAGCGTCTTTTGCGCTGTCTGCTATAGAGGTGATGCGGCTTAACTTTATTCCTCCGGTTCTGATCAGATCTTTCAGTTTTCCGGCGCCCTCTTCGGAAACGAAGTTGGTTAAATGTTCTTCAAGCTGTTCATCCGACAATTTTGTGTCGACATAACTGTTATAGAGTCCAAACAATGCCGCCGCTTCCTGCGCGGTCAAGTTGTCGTACACATTTGTTTGCGTTCCTGCGTCAGCGCCGCCGCTTCCGCCTGACGAAGA
Source organism: Endomicrobium sp. (assembly GCA_031264895.1). Taxonomy (GTDB): domain Bacteria; phylum Elusimicrobiota; class Endomicrobiia; order Endomicrobiales; family Endomicrobiaceae; genus Endomicrobium_B. Next base: position 3,327 of record JAISDI010000183.1, read on the forward strand.
CGGAATAGGAACGAGTCTTCTCTTGCGGTTTTTGAAATGATCGTACTGTCTTCTTGCATAAGCTTTGAAATTTTTGGATCTGGAAAACATAGATAACGCCATTACTCCGATTATAACGCCTATTGCGGCAAACAGCGGATATTGCATAAACAAATATGTGTTGATCGTCTGCGCGATAAAACGGTCAGGCTCGGTAAGCATGGGGCCTTTATTCCCGTTTTCATCATACATATTGTATCTGAGTTTCATAAACTGTTCGGCAGTTACAAAACCTTCTTCTTTAATGTTTACTTTAAAAACGCTGTTTAGAGCAGTCAATGACAAACCGAAATAATTGTCTCTTCTTGCGACTTCGATAAGACGTATTTCGTCTTGTATGTCGCTAATTCTCTGACGCGCGTATTCGGCCTGATCTGTTTTGAGAAGTTTTTCATTTATTACCACACTTTTTTCAGCGTTTGTGGCAAATAAAAACTTGTATAACTGGCTGAGGTCTTTAGCCGATAATTTGCCTGTTCCGTCGGCATTTTTATGGGATAAGGACATATTGGCTTCTCTGCCGTCTGATTCGTAATCGGCATAAGATAAAGTCGCGTTCATTTTGTCTATTTCTTCATTCGTAAGCTGCTGCCATATATGCGATATGGCGGACAATTCCGCAGCCGCAAGTTCCGCATCTTTTGTCCATTCTGACGGAACAAGCTTATATACCGCATCGCTGGGCTTTGTAGGATAGCTTTTTGTGCCGATTATAATTTCATTGCCGTTTGCGTCAATCGCTATCGGAAGACCGTTTTCGTCATATTCGATCTGCATTAGCATTTCCATAAGAATTTTGGCGTCTTCCGGAGTAACGCTGTCCAAATCTCCGAGCGGGTTTTGACTCAACTCAGAATAATTTTTGTTCAACCACTCTATTGCATTTTTTGCGCCGCCGGCAAAATTCTTGTCGGTAGATTTCAGCGCATTTAAGAAATTATGCCAGTTTTCCTCCCCAAAAATCATAACGGGTTTAGACTCCGTATACACCCTTTGACGTTTGTAAATATCGGACGATTCAGTTTTACTATCCGCATCTTTGAACAGTAAGTTAGACCAATAGTTAGCTTTTCCATTGAAATAATTTACTATTTTTTGGAAAATATTAAGATTCTTATACGAATACTGTTTGTTTACGTCATACATAGACATAGAGCTTACGGTAGTAATTATTTCATCGTTTACTTGTTTGGACGTATAATCGATGAAAGAAACATATCCTTCTTTAACGGTTACCACAGGAAATTCCGAACCTTCGAAATATGCCGTCCACGAAACGCCTTTATCGTCAAGATCTTCATTTCTTGTCCACGTCAAACTTTTCGCGTTATATCCTTTCCCGAAGTCTTTCAAGTTTTCTTCTATAAAATCAATGATTTCTTTGCCTAATCCGTTGTCCGCCAAATACGGGTATTCTACGGTCGTGTATTTTCCGATCAATTTTTCTATTTCGTAAATCGGGGCGCCGTCTTCATTATATCTGCCGGTATTTTTGGCTTTAAATATCATGCCCCTATTATTGTTGACGTCTCTTAAGACAACTTGATCGCCTTCTTCATTGATCGAGACCGACTCATTATCATAATAATTTCCGTTAACGTAAATTATACCTGCTTTTTTAAGAATTTTCAGCCCCTCGGGGGACAACGTTTTGACCGCTTTTTCGGCGCCGGGCGCTCTTATAGATTCTCCTACAAAAACGCGCTGCGGAGACATTTCGCATTTTGTAATTTTTCCTTCTGCAAAGCTGCGCATTACTTCTATGCGTTCCTGATTTTTCATCTGGTAATATTCGCCGTAACTTTGCTGTAAATAATTTTCTTTTCCTTCTGCATCGATATAAAAATGTTCAAAAATGTTACCGTTCCATCTTTTAATTATATTTGTAACTATTTTACTGTCTTTCTCAAGATCAGTTACCGGCCTTGCGGAAATTGAAATGATCTCGTTTAAATATGATTCTACAAGGCGGAATAAAGACGAAACGAGTTCTCCGTAACCGCCTTTTATTTCAAGAGCGGACGTTCCGGTATCCTTCCACACATCGCCGTCTGAGGATTCCTGTACGGTAACTTTTATTCCCGTTCTGTTTCCGGCTTCGTCATAAACGCCTTCAAAAACTGCTCTGCGCGCAGCCACAGCGCCGGGCGCTCTTCTGTCCGGCATTTCAAGCGTATATTTGCTTGTAATGCCTCTGTCCAAATTGGCAAGCATTCTGCCCATTTCTTTATTTCTGTCCTTTTTCAGAAGCCCAACTATTTCGTCGTAAATGCTTTTTTCCAGCGAAGGCATTAAAACGGAAGCCGTTAAATTGGCATTGATTTCAGCCTCTTTTGCCGGAACGAATTCATGTATATACGGCACTTTGGAATCTTTATAAACCGCTTTATATTGCTCGGCAACCCACTCTTTTTCGCTGTTCTTTTTGGATTCATTTGGCTCGCTGGGATCTTTGTAGTGAAAAAAATCCGACCTATAAACATATATATAATCTCCCTCTTCTGTCCTTTGAAGATCGGAAAGCTCTTCCTTAATTACGCCTATTTCCACACCGTTGCGCATTATGGGCGTATCTGGTATTTGTTCGTTTCTTTTCTTTATATAAAATTCTTTCTGCTCCTCCGAGGAAAGATGCGAAAGGTCTTCACCATCCGCCTCATCCACATAATTCACAAGCTGAAAACCCAAAGGAGTTTCCTCACCCCTATATGCTATCGGCGAAACAAAAGCTCCGGACGGTAAGGAAAAATCGGGAAACAATTTCATAAACTGATTACGTTTAGTATTATTTTGAGCCGGATCCGCCAATTTTGTAACCTGCTCTTCAAATTCTATCCTAAACAACTCCCTTCTTATAGCTGCTCCGTCTCTGCCCATGCGGGCGGCTCTTTGCAAATCATAATTTCTTCTGATAGCGACCCAAAACTCTACGGCTGGCTGTATCTGCCCGGACGCGTCTCCGGGGTATAGTTTGTATTCCTGGAGGATGAGGCTGTCACCTTCCATGACATAATACAAATTTCCTTTCTTATCATAAAAATTGTACTTTCCTTCGGGATAGTCTTTTGACGCTTTGGGATTTTCTTGAAATTTGAAATTTTTTGTTTCTATAACATTGCCGTTTGCATCTTTTTTTACCGGAAGCTCCAATAACAGCATCAATTCCCTAAGCAGTCTGATTCTGGGCATATTTTCCAGCGCATCGTCAAAATCAACTTGGGTCATTACTTTTCCGTCGATTTTTACGGGATATACGTGGTATGTGCGTCCGTCAAATGGAGCTTTCACTTCCAAGATCAATGCTTCCGAGAGGAAAATATCTTGATTTTGTATAAGATTCCCATTCAAATCAAGTACTTCTCTGCGGCCGGTGTTTTTATTTATATTGACCTTATACTCATTCTCGTCAGAATCCAAATATCTGTAGCGTGTTCCTACAATTACGCTTTTATTCCTTTCTCTTAACTCGGCGATTTGAACGCTCTTTGCCAAAGTTTCTTCAAATTGTTTCAGAGCTTTATCTAAAGTCCAACCGTCCTTATCGGTACCTATAAAATTTAAAGCTCCGTCTTTGGCATAAATTTTGGTTACTTCCTTGCCGTCTTTCTTCACCACATATTTCAATTCTTCTAAGCCGGTTATTTTATTTTCTTCAGCCACTTTTTCAATCGTGTACTGCTTATATTTGTCCAGGCCTGTTACGGCGTCAAGCAATTTTTGGGCTTTTAAAGCGTCGATAAAATCATCTTTAATATAGATGTATTCATCGGTTTTTTTGTTTTTGTTTATCATTTCGAATTTGCCGTTAACTTTTTTATACGGAAATATTGTCGCAACGGTATTGCCGTAATCCTTATGGGAAATTTCCCATCTGTAATATTTCTCCTCTTCTTTCTCGCTGTCCAGATTAGGCTGCAATGTTTTGATCGTAAAACCTTCATCCGTTTTTTCCATTTCTTCCCTAAACTTTTCCATCGCCAATGCGCCGTCAAGTTCGGAATAATCTAATGCTATAAGATTGGGTTTTGCCGTATCGTTGTTCTTAATAACTTTGTAAACATTTATTTGGGCTTTTATGGGCGTCCGTTCGTTTTTGCCAGAGTAGTAAGCGTCAGAATAATAATAGCCTTCGTATTTGCGCTTGCTGCCTTTTACGGTAAATTCTGCGCCTGGGTGAGAAACTGTCCATATGGCGTCTCCGGCATCGTTTTTGCCTGCGGCTATTATATAACCTCTTTTTGCGGCGGCGGCTTTTATCCGTTCGGCTGTTAAATTCTCGTATAGAGATTCGGCGCTTACAAATTTGCTTCTGGCAGTGATCTCTTCGCCCATTTTCTCCATTGCTTTAACTCTTGCATTATCGGAAGCATAAACTTCGATTTCTATAAGTTTACCGGATTCATCTTTATAATTGTTATGAGTAATTCTCCATACGGCATATTTATTTATGTCGTAGTACTGCACGATATTAAAACCTTTTTGGAGAAGTTCGTCTTTGCGTTTTTCCATAGCCAAAGCATCGATGAAATCTTGTCCCTTTTTGAGCGTTCCGTCGGTATTATAAAGCGACGGGATATGCGCGATGGAATTGCTTAACGCCAGCCTTCTAAGCCATCCGTATTTTACGGTATAACTGTCATCAGAGTTTTTAGTAATTTTTATCCCTTGTTTACCCATATCCCTTATAAGCTGTTTTTCAACCGGAGCGCCCTCTACTTCCTTTACGATCTGCTCAAACGATTTTACCTCTTGCGTTTTGCCTACTCTATCTTGGTCGGCCTTTGCAACTTCCTTTGTAGGATAAATAATATGTCCGTTTATTCTCCAAACCAAATTTCCTTTGTCAAATTCTATGGCAAAGTCCGGATATTTGGCGCTTACACGTTCTTCAAGGTAATTAAGTTCGCCGGTATTGAGTATTGCCAAGGCAAGTTCACGCTCGTTCATATTGCTGCCGTCTGCTTTATACGGGCTTATATTGTGTTCTATTAAACCCTTTCCGGGTTTTGTGCCTGCAAATTGTTTTGTTATTTCGTCATAATAGAAAGAGAAAAATAGTTCGTCTTTACGTGTCTTTTCATTATATATGGCCTTTTCAAGTATGTTTAATTTTTTTCCTTCCAAAACCAAACCGTTAGCCGCAGCAGTTTTTAACATGCCGACAATAACGGCTTTTTTTAGCTCGTCAATCTCTATAACTCTTACCATACCGTCTTCATACAAAATGGGTTCTATTCTTGTTCCGTCAGGCAATATCCAGAATATTTTTCCGTCAGACTCAACATGAGTAATAAGCTGCTCCTCAAGGTTAATGACTCTTCCGTGTGTCAAAGCGTAAAGCACTCTGCTGCTAAAACCTAAATTAGTATAGTTATATTTCAGCCACTCCTTAAGCGCCTGCAATTTACGCGCGTCTCTTATGGCTTTATCCAAATCAAAAGACGTTAAATGCCCGCCGATATAGAAAGGGTATATCCTTACATCAGGATTACCTCTTTCCTCAAAGAAGAAACTTGTGTCCATAGAATCGGTATTCTTTCCTGTAGGAAACTGAAGCCTGCCGTTTCCCGCTACGTATATATTAATTATAGTTTCGATATCGCTTGCCTTGCCAAGACCAAGCTCACTATGCAAGATCGAACCCATAGCTTCATAAGCCTGCGGAGTATTTAAATTCCCCGCGAAAAGCCTCTCTTGTATTATTTCAGGAGAAATCCCAAGCTGTACCAAAGTATCATTCTGGGAGCTGCTAAGCCATGCGAATATCTCTTCTCTCTGTTTTCCCGTCAATTTATTCAACGACTGATAAAGTTTATATACTTCTTTCATGGTCTCAAAGGCTTGTTCGGGAGATTGAACTATTAACCCGGCCTCGGGGGGGGGGTAGAGCATATTGGTCAAAGGTTCTACAACAGTTTCATCTCCTATATCAGCTCCAAATATATCTTTGAAAAATTTGACAAGATCCTTATTACTTTTAATAAGCTCACGCAATTCGTTTATCCTACTAGAGTCCAATAAATTTATTTTAGCTTCTTCAATGCTTATTGGCGTTGCTACTCCGTTTACGTTTTTCCAAAGCGCAGACGCCAGCCTTTCATACCCCTCCGGAGTGCGAAGCTGATCCAGCCTCAAACCCAGCCCAGTCAAAACTTTTTGCTGTTCCTGCGCCGGCAGCCCTTCGATCCATAAAGTCAATGCGTAAACTTGTTTCATCGTTTCAATGACGTCATTGGCAGTCTTATTTATAAGTTCTTTGCCATATTTAAAATGCAATAAATTGTTTAATGCTGTTTGAGTTTTGTCGTTAAGAGCACTGCCCGCAAATTCCTCATTTGAAGGATATGTAGACGGCAAGTCTGCACCGAAAACCTGATTGAAATAATCTCTAAATCCGTTTGATATTACCTTTTCAGCCAGTTCTACTATTTGCAACATCCCTTTAAACATCTCATCCAATTTGAGCGCTGTATACGGCTCTGAAATTTTTTCTGCATATAAGTTCAACATCTGCTTTTTTCCATCTTTCCTCATAATTACTACTCTATCGCCTTTGTAATTATCACCAAACTCTATGTTCGTATAACCCAACTTTATCAACTCTTCCTTCAATTTATCTTCATTCACCGCTCCTTTATACAGTCTGTCTAATTCTTCGGCTGTATATGGCGTTGTGCTTCCTTCCGGATACAAGTTAAATGTATACGTTCCGTCTGTATTCGTCATCGTTACTACTCTGTCACCTTTGTCATTATCACCAAACTCTATATTCGTATAATTATATGGGGATGCCATCAAAGCTGCTTTCAACGCGTCTTCATACACCGCTCCTTTATACAGTTTGTCTAATTCTTCGGCTGTATACGGCGTTGTGCTTCCTTTCGGATATAAGGTAAATGTATATGTTCCATCTGTATTCGTCATTGTTATTACTCTGTCACCTTTGTCATTATCACCAAACTCTATATTCGTATAATTATATGTTGCTGCCAACAAAGCAGCTATCAACTCGT
>JAISDI010000018.1 GCA_031264895.1 Endomicrobium sp.
ATTACAGGAATATTGTCTATATTATGCTTTCTTAAAATTTCAGCCGCTTCAACGGCCATCATTTCCGGCATGACGGTAAGCGGATTTTTTGTCATGACTTCCGTGATTTTTCTATTTAAAATTTTTTCATTGTCTTGTAAATGTCTTCTCAAATCGCCGTCTGTAAAAAAACCCGTGATTTTTCCCGAAGAATCGACTATGCTTGCCGCCCCCATTCTTGTAGACGTCATAACCAAAAGAGTTTCTTCGACGGTCGCATTTTGTTTTACTACGGGGTTTTGTTTTCCTTTTCTCATTATATCGCGCACTTTCATAGTAAGTTTTTTGCCTATGGCTCCTAACGGATGGAGCATGGCAAGATTTTCTCTTTTAAATCCTTTCAAATTTGAAACAGTAAGAGCCAAAGCGTCGCCCATCGCAAGCATTGCCGTAGTCGAAGAAGTCGGGGCAAGATTATACGGGCAGGCCTCTTTTTCAACGCTGCAATCTATTATGCAGCCGCTTTCTTTCCAGACGGAAGCTTTTACTTTGCCCGTCATGACTATGACTTTTATTTTCATTCTGCACAAAACCGGCAGAACTTTTTTAATTTCGTCCGTCTCGCCGGAATAAGAAAGCATTATGACTACGTCGGTTTTCATAATCATGCCGATATCGCCGTGCAGTCCCTCGGAAGGATGCAAAAAAGCCGACGGTATCCCTACAGAAGACATTGTGGCGGAAATTTTCCGGCCTATAAGTCCGGACTTTCCCAAACCCATCACCACAGTTCTGCCTTTACAATTTTTTATCAGGCTTACCGCTTTGTCAAAATTTGAATCGAGATGTTTGATCTGTTCTCTTACGGCTTTTGCTTCCGTTTCAAGAGTTTCTTTTGCAATAGTACGTTTGCTCATTTTATTACCTTAATCCGTGCGTATATCTTATGAACGCGTTCATTTTATCATAATCTTTTCTTTTGGGCAGCCTTTCGATCCCTGCGTCCGCGTCCAAACCAAAAGGCGCGGCGGTTTCTAAAGCTTCTCTAACGTCTTCCGGCTTTAAGTTTCCGGAAATAAAAATGGGAACTTTAAAAGACGCGGCTTTTGACGCAAGCTCAAAATTATGTTTTACGGTTTCACCGTCAATATAAGAAATATTTATTACAAAATAATCTGCGTCTTGCAAATACGGCTGAAGCTTTAAAAGCGCGTTTTCGTCTTCAAGTTCAAAATATTTAAAAACTTTTACTCCTAGTTCTTCCCGCACGGCTTTGCAAAATTCCGGAGTTTCGACGCCGTTAAACTGTATGTTTTTCAAACCGCATTTTTTTACGGTTTTGGATATGGCCTTAATATCAGCGCCGGAAAAAATTCCTACGGGAGTAACAAACGGAGGAAGCTTTGAAACAATATCGGCGACAAGTTTTTCGGACGTTTTTTTAGGCGATTCTTTTATAAAATGAAATCCCAAAAAATCCGCGCCCAAATTTGTAGCGTCGAGAGCGTCATTGTAATTAGCAAGGCCGCATATTTTAACTTTTGCCATTATTATTTTCCTTTCTTATAAACTTTTTGCGGGTCAAACACTTTTTTTCCGACAATTTTCGTATTTCCCGAAGAAGTTACTTTTGTAAAAAAACAGCTTCTGTATCCCGTATGACATGCGGCTCCGCCAATCTGGCGCACTTTTATGACTATGCAGTCGCCGTCGCAGTCATAATAAAATTCTTTAACTTGCTGTATATTTCCCGAACTTTCGCCTTTGACCCAAAAAGACTGTCTGGAACGGCTCCAAAACGTAGCCTTTTTCGTTTTCAATGTCCTTTTGACCGCTTCCTTATTCATATAGGCCACCATCAAAACGACATTATCTTTCCAATCCTGAACAACGGCGGGAATCAACCCTTTTTCGTCAAACTTTAAAGCTTTAATTATTTTTTCCACTTAAAATACTCCCAAATCAGATCTTTGCAGACGGCAAGTTAGAAAGACAAGGACACGGCCATGACAACGGCAACGACGACCACCCCGTCCGCTTACGCGTCCACCCCTCCGTAGAGGGGAATTACTGCAAACTGCAAAACGACAAAATTGATTCCAGATAAAAACTTTCGTGAATGACAAACAAGCTTAATCATCCTTGTCGTCATGCCCGAATTTTTTAATCGGGCATGTTAAGTACAAATCAGCGAGTCGAGAACTAATCTTTTAATTTTAGCTTTTTTAGATTTTTTAGAGAAACCTTATTTTTCTTTGCTGTCTTCACTTTTTCCGGTAAATTTTTCCAAAACGGCTTTTCCGGCGGAAGTATTTTTTAAAGCTTCTAACATGCCGCCTACGGCAGTGCCGCCTTTGGAAGAAAACAAGTCCATAGCCGCTTTAACTCCGGTATTTACGTCGCCGGCATTGGCGATGACTTTAATATCTGCCCTTCCCAAATTCTTTGCCTGTTCAACGCCTATTTTTTCCTGAGCTTCAACCGCTCTTATATTGATGAGATATTCCTGATAGCCTTTATTTTCGCCGATTTTTGCGGCCAAAGTTATCTGCGCTTCAACGGAAGCAAGCTGCATTTTCTTTTCGGCGTCGGCTCTTGCCGTACCTTCAAGATGAATACCTTCGGATTCTTTTGATTTCGCGTAAAGTTTACCTTCTGCCTCAAGTTCGAGCTGCTTTTTTACGCCTTCGGCATTGATCGCTAAAGATTGTTTGTTAGCTTCGGAAGAAATGATCGTAACGCTTTTTTCTTCTTCGGCTTTGACGATATTGGCTTCTTTTTTAATTTCGGCAAGTTTGACCTGATTGACTTTTTCTACGGCCATTAATTTTTCTGCGGTAGTTCTTGCCTGTTCCTGCACGTCCTGCTTTGATTTTTCATCCGCAACTCCGACTTCTCTTGAAACCTGCGCTTTTTTCTGTCCGACTTCCTGATTTGCCTGTTCTTTTTTTAAAGCGACCTCTTTGCCTGCTTCGATTTCAGCTTCCTGCGCTTTTCTCATATTCTCCGCTACTTCGGTTCTCGATTCCATCTCGATTTTAGATTTTTTCTTGTTCATGATATCAGAGATAACTTTTCCGTCCCTGGTATCGCGTATGTCCATCAGCTCTATATTTTTTACGGGAATTACTCCCCATGCTCTTAACTGTTCCTGTACTTCGTTTGTAAAAAGAGCGCCGTACGTGCTTCTTTCAGACATTATGTTTTCAAGGTTTGATTTTGCAAGCAAACTTCTCACGACGCCTCTGGTAATGTCCGTAAGCTGCACAAGAAGTTCCGGAAAAGTAGAAATTCTGTTGGCCGCTATATTCGAATCTTCTATTCTGTAAAAAGCTTTTACGTCTACGACAAAAGGAAGCCTTTCTTGGTCATAGGCTTCGTAATTGTTCAAGTCTATGTCAAAAACCGACATCGGAAGACTTATGGTCGTAATACCTATGAAAGGTATCCACGAAGGAAATCTGTAAAAAGTGTTTCCGTTATTTGTCCCTTTACCGTATGAAACCGTATGTCTGCGCCTCTGCACAATGTCTACCATATTAGTAGGAACGACCCTTCTCAAACTCAAAATCCATTTTACCAAAATAACAAAAATAATAAATACAAATATCCCGCCGATTACTAAAAGCGCCATCGCCTGATCAGATATTCCGTTCTCAAACATTATTGCTTCCTCCTTCCCTTACGGGTATATTTTTTGATTTCAAATAATCTTTGACTTCTTTGATCGTAAGCTCTTTATAATGAAATAACGAAGCCGCCAAAACCGCAGACGCGCCGTATTCACAAGCGTCCGCAAAATGTTTTATCTCTCCGGCGCCGCCGGAAGCTATCACAGGCGCGTTTACCGCGTCTGACACGGCTTTCAACAGCTGCAAATCATAGCCGTCTTTTGTGCCGTCTTTATCCATGCTGGTAAGAAGAATTTCTCCTGCGCCGAGCGAAACCGCTTTTTTTGCCCATTCAACCGCGTCAATGCCGGTATCGATCCTGCCGCCGTGAACATAAACGTTCCATTTACCATCGGACACTTTTTTAGCGTCTATTGCAACAACTATACACTGCATTCCAAACTTCCCGCTTGCTTCTTTAATTATCGCCGGATTTTTTACCGCAGACGAATTCAAAGAAACTTTATCCGCTCCGGCGTTTAGAAGATTGCGTATGTCGTCAAGAGTTCTGATTCCTCCGCCGACAGTGAGAGGTATAAAAACTTTTTCTGCCGTTCTTCTTACCAAATCAACCGTCGTGTCCCTTCCCTCGTGCGTGGCCGTAATGTCCAGAAAAACCAGCTCGTCCGCGCCTTCGTCATTATACCTTTGCGCGACTTCAACCGGATCTCCCGCGTCTCTCAAACTTACAAAGTTTGTTCCTTTGACAACGCGTCCTTTATTTACGTCAAGACACGGAATTACTCTTTTGCCAAGCATTTTATTTTTCCTTGTTATCCCTGAGATTCTAAAATTTTTATTGCTTCTTCGAGCTTAAAGTCGTCCGTATATAAGGCGCTTCCGACTATCGCCGCAAAAACGCCGTATTTTTCGTACTCTTTAAGCTTAACCAAATCGTCTACGGTTCTTACTCCGCCCGAAGCTATTATGCGCATACCGCTTTTTGAAAGTTTTTTCAGCCCTTCAAAATCAGGCCCTGTAAGCATTCCGTCTCTTGAAATATCAGTATAAAGAATTTCCTCTACTCCGCATTCTTTAAGCTTTTCTATAAGTTCGCAGACATCAAGCGGCGTTATGTCTTTCCAGCCGCCGATCGCCACTTTTCCATCTTTTGTGTCAACGGCGACAATTATTTTTTCCGGGCCGTGCTTGTCTATTGCTTTTCTGACAATTTCAGGATTGTATACCGCTACAGTGCCCAAAATCGCGTAAGAAGCGCCTTTTTTGAATACTTCGTTTACTCTTTCCATGCTTCTTATTCCGCCGCCGACTTCAACGGGAATATCCACAGACTTACAAATTTCTTTTATTATTGCCGAATTCTGACCGGTTCCGTTAAAAGCTCCGTCCAAATCTACTACGTGTATTCTTTCCGCCCCTTTTGCTTTCCAAAGTTTTGCGATGAATACCGGATCCGTAGAATGTATTGTCTCAGCGTCGATCTTCCCTTGTTTAAGCCTTACCGAATTGCCCTGTCTGATATCAATCGCAGGAATTACAATCATTTCTTTACCTCATTTATAAAGTTACTTAATATTTTCAAGCCTATTTCTCCGCTTTTTTCCGGATGGAACTGGCTTCCCCATACGTTTTTGTAAGCGGCGCAAGAACAAAACTCAATTCCGTAATCACAAAAACCCGAAGCTTTTTCATTATTGTCAAGAACGGCATAATACGAATGAACAAAATAAAAATCTTCTTTGTCATTTATGCCTTCAAACATTTTCTTTGCATAAACGCCGTCGGTAATATTGACTTTATTCCAGCCCATATGCGGAATTTTTAGTTCATTGCCCTCAAATGAAAATTTTTTGACTTCGCCTTCTATCAGGTTAAGCCCCGAATGTTCTCCGTTTTCGTACCCTTTCGTAAAAAAAAGCTGAAAACCCAGACATATTCCAAAAATCATTTTTCCGGAGGCCGCATATTCCGCTATTGCTTTGTCAAAACCGGCAGATTTTAAAAAATCCGCAGCAGGCCCGAATGAGCCGACGCCCGGAAGTATCGCGCCGTTATATTCGGATATTTTACCGGGAGAATCTATTACATTGCCTTCGGCATTGCAGTATGCCAAAGCGTTTAAAACGCTTTTTATATTTCCGAAACCGTAATCTATAACGGCTATTTTAGTCTTTTTCATTTTTTCAAAGAACGCCCTTTGTCGAGGGAATCGTCTTTTTGCCTTTAGCGCGCGCAATCGCCTGTTTGAGCGAACGCCCAAAAGCTTTAAAAATAGATTCCGCTATATGATGGTTATTTCTGCCTTTTATCATTTTTATATGCAGCGTCATACCGGCATTGAATGCAAGGGCGTAAAAAAATTCCTGTATCAAATCGTAATTGAAGCCCGTTTTTTGAAATTTTATGTCCGCCTCATAACTCAAATAAAACCTGCCCGAAAGATCTAAAGCCACGTAACTTAACGCCTCGTCCATAGGAAGAAGAAAATGACCGTAACGCGCGATTCCTTTTTTATCGCCTATCGCTTCTTTTAAAGCAAGCCCTAAAGTTATCGCCGTATCTTCAACAAGATGATGATCGTCTATGTGCGTATCGCCCGAAGCTTTGATTTTCAGCGATATGCCGCAGTGAGCGCAAAACAGTTCAAGCATATGATCCATAAAACCTATGGTAGTGGAAATGTCCGGTTTTGCGTTATTGTCAAGGTTTAAATCGACAAAAACGTCGGTTTCATTGGTTTTTCTTCTGATTTTGGATTTTCTTTGTTTCATATTTTTTAATTAAGATGTTTATTTTTTGAAATTTCTCCTAGACCGAACTTTTCAATTTCTAAAAGTTTTAAAGCGCTTTCAAGCTTATCTATAAGCTCCAAATCTTCTTCGGTATACTCGTTTGCAAAAGAAGCGCTTTCGGGCGAACTTTCGACAAAACGGCTGATTAAAAACAAAATATATTCTATTTCTTTCTGTGTCAGGTTAACTTTCACGTCTCACCTCCGCGGATCTTTTATGATATGCCATGCCTTCGGCCTGCGCAAAATCCATAATCTCTTTATAAGCTTTTTTATTGTTTTTATTCATTTCTATATAAGACGTTTTTTTCAAAAACGACATAACGGACAGCCCGCTTGAAAACCTTGCGGCCCCGCCCGTAGGTAAAACGTGCGACGGGCCAGCCCAATAATCTCCGGAAGCCGTAGGCGTCTGATAACCCGCAAAAACCGCGCCGGCATTTTTTATATTTTTTATGATCTTTGAAAAATCTTTAACCAAAAGTTCCAGATGTTCCGGAGCGATTTTGTTTACTTTTTCAACGGCTTTTTCTAACGAACAACATTCCGTTTCCACCTGTTTTAAAGCTTCTTTCGGCAGACTGCTTTTAATTTTTGCCGTCTTTATTTTACATTCACAAAACAAATAAGCCTTTGCCATAGGGTCATGCTCAACCTGAGCCATTATATCGGCAGCCGCGTATTCTTCGGGAACGTTTTTGTCGGCAATTATCGCAACTTCGCTTGGCCCGGCTAAAGAGTCTATGGCAACCTGCCCGAAAACCTGTCTTTTCGCCTCATTCACATAAACATTGCCCGGCCCTACGATCATATCTACTTTTTTTATTGTTTCGCTTCCATACGCAAGAGCCGCAACCGCCGTTATGCCGCCTATGCAGTATATCTCTTTTATGCCGCATAGCCGCGCCGCATAAAGAACGGCATCGCTCATTTTTCCGGGCGGCGTGACCATAACTATTCTTTTTACGCCTGCCGCTTTAGCCGGTACCGCAGTCATTATCACGGTAGAAGGATAAGAAAAACGTCCTCCGGGAACATATAGCCCTACGGATTCGATAGAATTATAAAATTGCCCAGAAATTACTGCGTTTTTCTTAAATTTCCAGTTCTTTTTTATTTGTGAATATTCGTATTTATGAAAAGCCGATACGTTTGAATATGAAGCTTTTATCGCTCTTTTCAATAAGGAAGGCGCTCGTTTTACGGCTTCGTCAATAGCCTTTTGGGACACTGCATATCCGTCTTTAGACAAATCGACGCCGTCAAATTTTTTGAGATATTTAAAAATAGCTTTATTGCCGTTTTTCTTTATATCTTCGATTATATCCGAAACATAATTACTTATCCGCTTTTTATCCATTCGCAAAATTATACAAAAATGACAGCGTTTTAACAATATTACAGCAATATTACAACCGCATCTGAAAAAACTCATTTTTCATAATAAATATATAATGAAATTATGATTATTTAATATATCTAAAAACTCTAAAAAATTTAAATTTAAAAGGTTAGTCTTTTCCGATGTCGGTTAAATCAAACCACTGGATTTGTATTTAACATGCCCGATTACGAACTTCGGGCATGACGACAAAAATGATTTCACTCATTTGTCATTCCCGAATGTTTTTATCGGGAATCCACTTTGTCGTTGTCGGAAAATTCCCCTCTGCGGAGGGGTGGCAGAGACGAAGTCTCTGACGGGGTGGTCGTTGTTGCCGTTTGCAAAAAAAACACAATTACTCTGAGGTAAGAATCACGCCTTCAAGTTCGCCGCTGCCTTTGACTTTTACCAAAAATCCGCCGTCTTGCTTTTTATCTATGGAAAATTCTTTAAAATATTCATTCCCTCTTGCGTTTATTCCAAGTTCTTTGCTTTCGGAAGTCCAGCCGGTATAAACAAAATGTCCGTTTACCGCTTCATACGTTCTTTCGGCAGTTACCACAGAATTAATAAAAACCCTGCCTTCAAGCTCTTTTGCTTTTCTTGTATGTACGCTTTCGGCTTTGTTGCCCGTTTTCTGCGCGGCAGGCTGTTCCACGCTGTCATATATTTTTCCCGACTCTTCGATCGACTTTTGCCCGGACAGAAAATAAGATTTATAGGCAGCCATCCCTATCATCCCCAAAATAACTATTGTAATTAAAAGCTGAACAATGCCAAAACCGTTATTTTTCATGTACGAATGATACTATATTATTGTATAAGTTAGCAATATTGACACTCCCGCGCATATTTTGTTTTAATATCTTTCATGAATACCGAAAACAAACAATCAAAAAGACCAAGCTGGGACGAATATTTTATGAAACTTGCATGGCTTGTCGCAGAAAGATCCACGTGTTTAAGACATCATGTAGGCGCGGTTATCGCAAGAGATAAAAGAATACTCACAACCGGATATAACGGCGCGGCTGCCGCAACAAAAGACTGCACAGAGCTTGGCTGCCTAAGAGACGAACTGAAAATCCCTTCCGGACAAAGACACGAAATATGCAGAGCAATACATGCCGAACAAAACGCCATAATTCAAGGCGGATTTCACGGAATAAATATAAAGAATTCAACGCTTTACTGTACGCATTCCCCATGCGTCTTATGCGCAAAGATGATAGTAAATGCCGGCATTAAAAGAGTAGTTGCATGCGTCGGATATCCCGACCAGTCGTTTAAAGAACTTTTTAATCAGGCCGCAATAGAATACTCTTCAATGGAAGTCCCAAATCTTGTAATTTTCCAAAAATTGTAAATTCAGCTTGCAATAAATAAACAAAAGGATGCGTTAACTAA
>JAISDI010000039.1 GCA_031264895.1 Endomicrobium sp.
AAACTCTTACGAACTGTGAAAGATATATCACGCAAGAGCTTAAAGACTTGGAATCAAAAATTTTGTCGTCGCAGGAAAAAACTTTAAGGCTCGAAAATGAACTCTTTGACATTTTAAGGCGGGAACTTTCCGGATATATCGCCGACATTTTAAAAACTTCCCAAGCGGCTGCGGAAATCGATATTTTCTGCGGTTTTGCTCAAAACGCTTTAGATTACAATTACGTATGCCCGAAAATTAACGACGGACTTGATTTAAACGTTCAGGAAGGAAGACATCCCGTAGTAGAACGCATTTTAAAATCCGGAGAGTTTGTGGCTAATGACATAGATTTCAAATGCGAAAGTTCGCGTATAATGATTTTGACAGGGCCTAACATGTCCGGAAAATCCACATATTTAAGGCAGAATGCCTTGATAGCGATAATGGCTCAGACAGGGTCTTTTGTTCCTGCAAAATCGGCGGAAATCGGAATCATCGACAGAATCTTTACGAGAATAGGCGCAGGAGACAACCTTGCGGGCGGCGAGTCGACGTTTATGGTTGAAATGACGGAAACCGCAAATATACTCAATCAATATACGCAAAGAAGTCTGATAATTTTAGACGAAGTCGGCAGGGGAACGTCGACATACGACGGAATGTCGATAGCGTGGGCTATAATCGAATATTTTGCCGACGAAAAACGCGAGGCAAACGCCGGCGCAAAAGTTTTATTTGCCACGCATTATTTCGAGCTTACGGAACTCTCAAAAAAACTCAAAGGCGTAGCCAATTTCAGCGTTGAAGTAAGAGAGTGGAACGGAGACGTAGTTTTTCTTCATAAAATAAAAGAAGGCAGCGCGGACAGGTCATACGGGATACATGTCGCAAAAATAGCCGGCATTCCCCATAAAGTTATCGAAAGGGCAAATTCGGTTTTAAGAGAGCTTGAGAAAAACCGCGTGGAGCCTTCAAAGCTAAATGAAAACGCGCAAATAGAGTTTTTCTGTACAACGGAGCCTCAAATTTTGATAGAATTAGACAAATTAGATATTGAAAACATAAGTCCGATGGAAGCGTTTAAAATACTGGGCGAGTGGAAAGAAAAATATAAATAAAAACGGTTAAAACTTTTAAAAACGGAGAGCGTAAAATGGTTGAAAAAAGAAAGAACCGCAGAATGCCGATTATTAAGCAGTTTGGCGAGCCAATAATGATGCATATTGAAGGAAAGTCTGTTCCGGGAGTAATTTTAGATTTGTCGGCGGATGGCGTTTCGATTATAACTTACGCTTATGTTCCCGCAGGCACGCAAATATGTATGACTATCGACCTTCCTATGCTAAAGACAAAACCCATGAACGGAAAAGTCGTGTGGACTATGCCCAAAGGCGACATGCAGCGCATCGGAATTTATATCGAAAGCATGGATACGCTCGACGCAAAGCACATTAACAGAATGGCAATCGATTTTAACGACTGTGAAAACAAAATATCGCTTGGCGCGCCGGACGTATGTTTTGCAAAATGCTCATATCATCAAATCTGTGAAAAGCCGCAAAGAATCTAAAAAATGCCCATAAACATATTGTCTCAGGAAACCATAAACAAAATTGCAGCCGGCGAAGTAGTGGAACGCCCGCTTAATGCCGTCAAAGAATTGGCGGAAAATTCTCTTGACGCATGCGCGTCTTCAATAACCGTAGAAATACTTCAAGCGGGAAAAAAACTCATAAGAGTTTCCGACAACGGTTTCGGAATGGACAGAAAAGATTTAGAGCTTTCGATATTGCGTCATACCACAAGCAAAATAGAAGATTTTAACGATTTGTCGCATATAAACTCTTTGGGATTCAGGGGGGAAGCTCTTTCTTCGATAGCGGCAGTT
Source organism: Endomicrobium sp. (assembly GCA_031264895.1). Lineage (GTDB taxonomy): Bacteria > Elusimicrobiota > Endomicrobiia > Endomicrobiales > Endomicrobiaceae > Endomicrobium_B. The sequence goes on from JAISDI010000039.1 coordinate 1,871, forward strand.
TCCGAATTTGAAATAAAGACGCGAAAAAGAGGCGAAAATTCCGGCTGGAAACTTTTTGTCGAAGGCGGAAAAAATGCCGAAATATCTCCGCAGGCTCTTGCCGAAGGCACAATAACGGAAGTAAAAAATTTATTTTTTAACACGCCCGCCAGACAGAAATTTTTAAAAAGCGATTCAACCGAAAGATCCAGAATAATAAACTCTCTCGAAGAAACGGCTCTTGCCAACTGCGACTGCGCTTTTAAGCTTATTTGCGAAAATAAAACCGTTTTCTCTTGCGCGCGGACTGAAAACAAGGTTGAAAGAATAGCGGATATCTTAGGAAAAGATTTTGCGTCCTCTCTAAAAAACGTGAAAATAAACCACCCGAAAGCTTCTTTCGATATTTATTTTACAGGCCGCGACGACTCGCTTACAAACAGAACGCATCAATACCTCTTTGTAAATTCAAGACCCGTAAATATTCCTAAATTTATGATGCACTCCGTTTACCAATCTTACAGAGAGTCCATACCGCACGACAAACACCCGGGAATCTTAATATACTTGACAATAGAGCCGTCCGGCATAGACGTAAACATTCACCCTGCAAAACGGGAAGTAAAATTTGTCAATGAAGGCGAAATTTACGATATGATTTTCAAAGCCCTCAAAAACGCTTTGACTTCGCATTCTCATCCGGAATTGGTCATAAATACGAAAATAGAAGAATTTAAAATGCCGGAAATCAAACAGCATAACGAAGTTTACAAACCTTTCCCAAAAAGTTATATTTCCGAGCCTAAGACGCACTACACTCCTCCCAGACAAACCGGCAAATACGATATTGAACGCTATGCAAATCTCTACGGCAAACAGCAGGATTTGCAAAGCGGCGGTTTTGACGATACTATAAAAGTTTTAGGACAGGCTTTCGACACATACATAATTGCGCAAAAAGACGGCGAGCTTTACATTTTCGACCAGCACGCCGCCGCCGAACGCATAAGGTACGAAATATACCTCGAACAGTCCGAAAAATGCGCCCTGAAATTACAGCAGATGCTAATGCCGGAAAATTTTGAACTAAACCCAAGCCAATCCGAACTTTTAAAAGCCAACTTGACGCTGTTTAACGATTTGGGAATAAGCGTTGAAGAGTTTGGGCAAAACTCTTTCAGAATAACGGCATACCCCGCATTGTTCGGAAATATATCTATCGAGAGTATAGTAAAATCAGTCATAGAAGATTTAGAAATAGAAAAAAATATCGAAATAGAGAAAAAAAGAGAAAAAATAATCCGTTCTGCATGCAGAGCAAGCATAAAAGCCGGAGACAATGTCTCAGACATCGAAGCAAAAAAACTTGTCGTCGATCTTTTTAAATGCAGTCATCCCTTTACTTGTCCGCACGGCAGGCCGACGGCATACAAAGTATCTCTGAACGAACTGGAAAAATTTTTCAAGAGAAAATAAAATTATCAGTTACGTATTGGTCTGCCGTTAACAACGGCTCTAGTCAGGGGTATTTTCGGTACCCCTGAACCCTACGCCTTACTTTTTGCAGTCGGTCAAAAAGTAAGCAAAAACTGGGTTGTCCGGCACATATAGAACTCTTGCGTTAGCCGCAAAAAGCGTCAAATGCAAGGAGAGAAAGTAAGCCAATAGCGCAACTATTGGCTTATCTTGAGCGACGCGGCAGTTGGCGGTTTTTGCGGCTAACCCGAAGGGCTGCGGCGGTTTACGCAACAAAGTTGCTTTTGGTAAATGTTGTCAATTCCGTCTAGCCAATATTACCGATATTGTCGTCACCGGAACAGACAAAATTTCCACAAAAAACCTAGCAGCGCAAGAGTTCTATATGTGCTGGACAACCCAATCCGCTGAAAGCATTCGCAAAAGATTTTTGAA
>JAISDI010000063.1 GCA_031264895.1 Endomicrobium sp.
GTCTTTATGCCGCGAGTTCCGAATTTGCTTCAAAAATCTTTTGCGAATGCTTTCAGCGGCAAGGGTTTTTGCTTACTTTTTGACCGACTGCAAAAAGTAAGTCGTGGGGTTCAGGGGTATCGCAAGTACCCCTGACTAAAGCCGTTTTTAACGGCGCACAGATTTTTGATAAGCTTGCAAGGCTTGCGGGAAAACTTCGAGAACTTTCTCTATTACGCCGTGCATGACCGATATGGCTATGCCATAATTTGTTATAGGCACGCCTTTTTCAACGGCTTTATTTAATCTTGCAAGCATTCCTTTTCTGTTTAAAGTGCAGGCGCCGCAGTGTATTATGAGTTTATATTTATCCAAATCGTCGGGAAAATCTTTTCCGTGAACATAGTTGATCTCTATATTTTTATTGCAGAACTCTTTTATCCAGCGCGGAAGTTTTACTCTTCCTATGTCGTCGGACGAAGCGTGATGCGTACAGGCTTCGGCAATCAAAATTTTATCTCCGTCGCGTAAATTATTAAGCGCGGCGGCGCCTTTTGCCATTTCGACAATATCTGATTTGTCGGCGGCGTAAATTGTAGAAAAAGTCGTAAGTTTGACATCCGGCGGGGTAAGCGAAGCTATTTTTTTTATTGCCTGAGAATCTGTAACAGCCAGAACAGGCCTTGTTTTAAGATTGTTTAAAGCCGTTTCATACTCGGTATCTTGAACTGTGTACGCGCAGGCGTTTAAATCCAGTATATGCCTTGTCGTTTGTATTTGCGGCATAATAATTTTGCCTTTCGGAGCGCCTAAATCTATCGGCATGACAAGAACTACTGTGTCGTTTCTTTTTACGATATTTCTTAAAGCAAGGTAGTTTTCAATATAATTTTCCGGAAGGGTTTCAAGAAGAATTTTTTTCAGGGCGTTAAGAAAATCGTCCCTGTTTGAAGTAATTGAAGAGAAAAATAAAACATATTCTGTGTATTTTTTAATTTCCGAAACAAACGTTTCGCAGGGCTTATTTAAATCGGTTTTGCAGACAACGGCTATGACGGGTGTTTCTCTTTTTTTGGCCTCATTTATAATATTTTTTTCAAAATCGCCGAAAATTCCGCTTTCGCACAGCAAAAGGATTATATCGGAAGAATCAAAAGCTGTTTTTGCTTTTTCTATCCTTGCGCCGCCAAGCAGCGATTTATCGTCAAGGCCGGCAGTATCGAAAAGAGTTATGGGGCCTAGCGGGTTAAGTTCCATTTGTTTTGAAACTACGTCGGTCGTGGTTCCTGCGATTTCGGAAACTATCGAAACGCGCTGATCCGTGATAAAATTCATCAGGGAAGATTTTCCGACATTTGTTCTGCCAAAGATGCCTATCTGCACTGTTAACGCTTTCATCGTTTTTGCCTCAAGCGCCGGTTTTGCGGCGCGTTAAACGTATTCGTCGCGAACGCCGTTATCTATATTCTTAAAAAATTTTTCCAGAAGTTTTAAACTGTTTTCGTCCAGATTTTTTTTATACTCTTCTATCAGCGCATACCCTTTTTCCTTCACTTCGGGTTTTGCAAAATCTTCAAGATATTCTTTTAAAGTTATTAAAGCGTTTATGTCGCACATATATTTTATTTCGCCGGGCTTTGCCAAATCCATAAAATGTTCGCCGGTACGGTTTTTGCGGTAACATGCGGCGCAAAAACTGGGGATAAAGCCCTGCGACAGCAAAGACTGCGCTATTTCTTCAAGCGAACGCATATCGCTCAAACTGAACTGCCTGTCCAGATGTTTATTGTGTTCGTCGCTTTCTTCGTATCCGCCCGGAGTAACTTTTGATTCCGCGCTGATTTGCGAAACGCCGAGATTTACAAGAGTGTCTCTCATTTCGGCGCTTTCTCTGGTGGACATTATGATTCCCGTATACGGAACCGAAAGCCTTAATACCGCGACAAGCTTTTTAAACTCTTCGTCGGTTAAAGGATATTCGGGATTGGAAGCGTACTGCGACCCGGGAGCAGGCTCTATGCGCGGAACGGATATGGTATGCGGCCCGACTCCGTGCTTTTTTTCAAGATATTCCACGTGCATAAGCGAGGCCAGTATTTCAAAACGGTGATCGTAAAGACCCAAAAGCGGGCCTATGCCCACGTCGTCAATGCCGGCGGCAAAAGCTCTGTCTATGGCGTCAAGCCTGTTGTCAGGGTCGGCTTTTGCGCCGGAAACGTGAAGCTTTCTGTATGTCGCGTCGTGATAAGTTTCCTGAAAAAGCTGGTAAGTGCCTATTCCCGCGTCTTTGAGTTTTTTAAAATCTTCAATGCTTAAAGGCGCGGCGTTTACATTGACTCTTTTTATTTTACCGCCTTTATATTCGGCTTCATATATCGCTTTTACCGCGTCGACATAATAATCGACGTTATTTTTTGAAGCAGGCTCTCCGGCGACCATCAAAATGCGTTTATGTCCTCTTTTAAGAAGAATTTCCGTCTGCTCTTTTATTTCTTTCGGGGAAAGATGTTTTCTTACGGTGAGTTTATTGTTTGCGGCAAAACCGCAGTATAGACAGGTGTTAGAACAGATATTGCTCACGTAAAGAGGGATAAACAGCACTACTCTTTTTCCGTAAACGGTATTTTTGACATAAGATGCCGCGTCATAAATTTTGTCAAGCGTTTTTTTGTCCGTAACCGACAAAAGTTTTGCGGACTCTTCCAGAGAAAGTCTTTTTAACTGTTTTGTTTTTTCAAGGATTTGGTCAATCTCGGCTTGCGTAACTGCTATTTTAAGCAAAGAATTTATCTTTGCCTCGTCAATACATTTCAATTTACTTGCCTTCTTTTTTTCTGTATTCCTTAATTATTTCCACGACCTTTTTCGGAGTTAAATCTCCGTGTATTTTTCCGTTTACCATCATAACCGGAGCAAGACCGCACGCGCCTAAACATCTTGCTTCCTGCAAAGTAAACGTCATATCTTTTGTTGTTTCGCCTTCTTTAATGTGAAGCTCTTCCTTAATGGCTTCCATAACTTCGCCGGCGCCTTTGACATAACATGCCGTGCCAAGACAAACTGAAATCGTATATTTGCCGCGCGGCGTCAAATTGAAATAATGATAAAAAGTCGCGACGCCCCATATATTTGCCGCCGGAACGTTCATCGTTTCAGAAATAAATTCCATAGTCTCTCTCGCAAGATAGCCGTAGAGTTCCTGCGCTTTATGCAAAACCGCGATAAGATATGAGGACGGATTATCTTTTTGCATATATTCGCTTATAAAATCTTTTAATTCCTGACGTTTCGTATCGGACATTTTATTTTCCCGCCTTCGGTATTATCCCTTTGGGAGTATGAGGTTTGTAATGCGTATGCAGAAGTTTATGGGATTTTTCGCTTAAAGGTTTTCCTAAAAATTCGTCATACAGTTTTTTAATGTCGGGATTTTCATGGCTTTTTCTTATCATTTTTGTTTTATCGGAATCGTAAAGCGCGCTCGCTCTGAGTTTTAACAAACTCACGTCAAACGGTTCCGAACCAAGACCAGCATAAGGCTGTCCTCCCCCGCCAATGCAGCCGCCGGGGCAAGCCATAATTTCAATAAAATGATATTTATTTTTATCTTTTCTTACTTCGTTTAAAAGTTTTGCGGCATTGCCCAGCCCATGCGAAATGGCAAAACGCACTTCGGTTTGTCCGACGTCTATTTTTCCTTCTTTTATTCCCTGATTTCCTCTTGCGGAAAGAATGTCTATGTCGCCGAGAGTTTTACCGGTGGCAAACTCGTATGCAGTTCTTAAAGCGGCTTCCATCACTCCGCCCGTAACGCCGAAAATCGTTCCTGCGCCGGAAGACATTCCAAGCGGCGAATCAAATTCTTCGCCTTTAATATCAGGCAGATTTATTCCTGCGGATTTTAGCATCCAGCCAAGTTCTCTTGTCGTAAGCGCATAATCGGTCATGCGCATACCGTCGACCATAAGTTCCGGCCTTTGCGCTTCGTACTTTTTTGCCACGCAGCACATAAAAGCTACGCTTACTATATTTTTCGGATCCGCGCCGATTTTGTCTGCAAAATAAGTTTTAATTATCGAACTCATCATAGACATCGGGGAACGGCACGACGAAACGTTTGGGATCAAGTCCGGATAAAACTGTTCCATAGCTTTCATCCACGCGCTTGAACACGAAGTTATCATCGGGAGTTCGCCTTTTCCGCCAAGCCTTTCCAAAAATTCGCTGGCTTCTTCCATTATGGTCAAGTCCGCGGTAAACTGCGTGTCAAAAACGTAATCGAAACCGAGCTTTCTTAAAGCGGCGGCGGTTTCTTTTTCCCAGTTTTTGCCCGGCTTTATGCCGAAATATTCGCCTATTGCCGCGCGTACCGAAGGCGCGATCTGCACGACTTTTATTTTCGATTTGTCGTTCAAAACTTCAAAAGTTTCTTTTATGTAATCGTGTTCCATAAGAGTTGCCGTCGGGCAAACGTTTACGCACTGTCCGCAGGTTGAACACACGCTGTCTTTGAACGATATGTCAAAAGCCGGCGAAATGCGCGTATTTATTCCGCGGCCGGTAAAATCTATGGCGTTGATATTTTGTATTTCAGAACAAACTCTTACGCATCTGCCGCACAAAATACATTTTTCCTGATTGTTAGTTATGCACGGCGACGCATTGTCTTTTTCGTAACTTTTTCTTTCGCCTTCAAAAGCTCTTTCTTCCACGCCTACGACGCGCGCAAGGTTTTGAAGTTCGCATATTCCGTTTCTTTTGCAGATATTGCAGTCCTGCGGGTGATTGTCAAGAATAAGTTCTACTATTTCTTTTCTGGCTTTTCTGACGGCTTCCGTATTCGTATGGATTTTCATTCCTTCTTTGACGGGAAACGTACACGAAGCCACAAAATTTTTCATTCCTTCGACTTCGACTATACATACGCGGCACCCGCCGAAAAAAGAAAGTTTAGGATGATAACAAAGACGCGGAATTTTATAGCCGGCCATCGTGGCGGCCTGCATAATCGTTATGTTTTCAACTACGTCGTAAGCTCTTCCGTTTATATGGACTTTTATCATTGCATTATCTCCCGTATTCCGGAATCTTTTTTAATCGCGCCGAATTTGCATGTTTTGTAACATCTGCCGCATTTTATGCACTTTGCCAAATCTATTTTATGAGCGGCTTTCAAACTTCCTTCTATCGCGCCTGCCGGACATGCTCTTTTGCAAGCCCCGCAGCCGACGCATTTGTCGGTTACGTAGTAGTTTACCAATTTTTCGCAGGCATTTGCTCTGCACTTTTTAAGTTTTATATGCTCTTCGTATTCAGTTCTGAAATTTTTTATCGTGCTTAAAACCGGATTCGGCGCGGACTGGCCAAGCCCGCATAAAGAAGCCTGTTTTATGACGTTTCCGAGCCTTTCAAGCTTTTCTATATCGCCTTCTTTTCCTTCGCCGTTTGTTATTCTTTCGAGAATTTCAAGCATTCTTTTTGTGCCTTCGCGGCACGGAACGCATTTTCCGCACGATTCGCTCTGCGTAAATTCAATAAAATATTTCGCAAGATTTACCATACAGGAATCTTCGTCTATAATTATCATGCCGCCGGAACCCATGATGGAACCCGCGGCGGCAAGCGATTCATAATCTATTTTCGTATCCAAAAACTTTTCCGTAAGGCATCCTCCGGAGGGGCCTCCGGTCTGTACTGATTTAAACCTTTTTCCGTTAGGAATTCCGCCGCCTATATCGTAAACTATTTCTCTTAAAGTAGTTCCCATGGGAACTTCCACAAGTCCCGTATTTTTAATTTTGCCGGCCAATGCGAACACTTTTGTGCCTTTGGATTTTTCCGTGCCTATTGACGAAAACCAGTCCGCTCCTTCGATTATAACAGCCGTTATGTTTGCCCACGTTTCGACATTATTTACTAAAGTCGGTTTACCGAAAACGCCGTTTACCGCCGGAAAAGGCGGTCTGGGACGCGGCATGCCTCTTTTTCCTTCGATCGAATTAATCAAAGCCGTTTCTTCGCCGCATACAAAAGCGCCCGCGCCGAGACGTATTTCTATGTCAAAATTAAAATCCGAACCCAGTATGTTTTTGCCTAAAAAACCTTCATTTCTTGCGGCGTCAAAAGCTTTATAAAGCCTTTCGACCGCCAAAGGATATTCCGCTCTTATATAAATTATTCCTTTTGACGCGCCTACGGCATAACCGCCTATAAGCATTCCTTCTATCACGCTGTGAGGGTCTCCTTCGATGGCGCTTCTGTCCATAAAAGCGCCGGGGTCTCCTTCGTCGGCATTGCATACCACGTATTTTTCAGGATTGGTTTCTTTTGCGGTAAACTCCCATTTCAGCCCTGTAGGAAAACCCGCTCCGCCTCTGCCTCTGAGTCCCGATTTTTTTATTTCTTCGACGACTTCCGCCGGCTTCATGTCGGTCAATACTTTTGACAATGCCTCGTATCCGCGCGCATTGTAAATATAATCATAAATATTTTCAGGGTCTATCATTCCGCAGTTTCTTAAAGCTATGCGCAGCTGTTTGCCGAAAAAATTTATATCGCCGAAATTCTTTTTAAATTTATCAGTTATCATTTTACCACCCATTCGGAAATGATTTCGCCCTTTTTAAGATGCCTTTCTATTATCTGACGAGCTTTTTCTTCATTTACTCCGACATACTTGACGGTCTCTTTGCCTTCTTCGACGATTTCGACGGTAGGTTCAAGATTACATCTTCCGGCGCAGCCTTTTGTGCTGACAAAAACGTCGGGCAGATTTGCGCCCTCGTTTTGGAAGACGTCCATAACGGATTGCGACCCCGCCGCGATTTCGCACGTGGCAAGACCGACATAAACGCGTTTAGACTTGAAAAAACCTTTGCTTGCAAGAATTTCTTTCGCTTTTTCTTTTTTGGCTAGCAAAACTTCTCTCGGAGAGGTCATTTTTCCCCCATTGCGTAATAATCTGATTTATTGAGAAATATTTTTTTGAGGTAAAAGATTCAACTTCTTTTAGATTTATAGCATTTGGATTATTTGCTTGTCAAGAAATATAGACTGGACTAAAATTTAGTACATTTTTCAGCATTGATTCGGCAAAACCCATTTCATATCTTTATAAATTGTTTGTTTTTTGTTACAGTACCTTGCAAAATATACATTAAAATAAATAAGAGAAAAAATATCCCTGCAGGAAAAGTTTTTTATGGAAGCCTTTGCGTGCTTTTACACGAAAAACGCATGAAAACTTGTGCTTGTCCGGATTCTTTCAATAATCTCGTTTAATTCTTTGACCTGTCGCAATTATATCTATAGCAGACAAACTAAATATTGTTCAATTATTTTCATGCATCCGTTATGACAAACGGCTAAACGGCAGTCATAACCACCGGACGTGCCGGTGGCTTGCACTGCCCCTCCAGGGCATTTCATAGGCACGGGCCTAAAGGCCTTCTGAATACGTCAACGCGCACACTCGCCCTGCCGTTATTAAAATAACTACTTTACCTCGT
>JAISDI010000088.1 GCA_031264895.1 Endomicrobium sp.
AAAACGCTTGCTCCGAACTATACGGGGAAAACCTGTATAGGCAATTTAATTAAAGGAACAAAAGACGGACGAAAAAAAGAACTTTTTGTTTATAATGTGTGCGACCACAAAGCATGTTATGAAGAAGTCGAATCTCAAGCGATAAGTTATACTGCGGGAACTCCGGCGGTAGCGGCGGCAATTTTAATTGCAAGCGGCGAGTGGGACTGCAAACAGATGGTAAACGTCGAAGAACTTGATCCGGATCCGTTTTTGGCATTGCTTAACAATATAGGTCTTCCTACGGAAACCATAAAAGTAAGTTATTCAAAAAAAAATATAGCCAAACCAAAAATTCAAAAAAAGAAATAAGAAACGCGGGTGCCCGCGAGTGGGAAACTTGCTGTATATCCGTTAAGGATAGGGCTGAGAACATACCGCAGAACTTGAACTAGGTAATTCTAGCGAAAGGAGGAACTATGAAGGAAGTATTTGAAATTGTAAAAGCAGTTGAAGAAGTGCGCAGTCAAAACCCTTTAGTAGTATCGTGGACGAATTTTGTCACGATCAATTTTGTTGCAAACGCGCAGCTTGCAGTGGGCGGCAGGGCTGCAATGTGTTTTTTGCCCGACGAAGCAAACCCTATTACGTATCTTGCCAAAGCGGTTTACATCAATATGGGAACGCTTCAGCCCATAGCCGCCGAGTCTATTCCTCAAGCCGCAAAATCCGCAGTGGAATTTAACAAACCATGGACGCTCGATCCTGTAGCCGCAGGTTTGGGAGATACCCGCAATTGCATTATCAAAGAGCTTAAACGCTGCCCTCCAAACATCATAAGAGGAAACGCTTCGGAAGTGATAGCGCTTGCAAATCTCTGGAATTTGCAGACATCCCAAAAAGGAAAAGTCGAAGGCGTAGATTCTACAAATACCGTAGACGAAGCTTTTCAATCAGCGGCAGAGCTTGTGAAATTTACGGGCGGCGCCGTCGCTGTTTCCGGAGAAACGGATTTAATATTGGGCAATAAAAAAGCTTATCATATAACAGGCGGCTCCAAAATGCTTAAAAGCATAACCGGAGCAGGCTGTTCTTTAGGCGGAGTAATAGCAGTTTTCTCAGCCGTAACGGACAGTTTAACCGCAGCTTTGACGGGTTCTCTTGTTTATAAATGGGCTTCGCAAAAAGCGCAGAAATCGGCGGCAGGCACGGCTTCATTTCAAAATGATTTTATAGATAATCTCAGCTTAATAAGCGTGGATGAACTGTCAGAATATGCGCAAAAACATCTCAGAGAGGTAAATATACAATGACGAAACAATATAACTGCTTGAGAAACACATTTGATTTATCGATATATTTTGTAGCAGGCCCTGAAAATACGAACGGGCGTGATTTTAGACAGATTATACGTCAATCCGTAGAAGGCGGAATAACTTTTTTGCAGGTGCGCTCAAAAAATGCGTCTTCAAGAGAATTAATGAATTTAGGACGCATTGCCGCCGAAGAAATCGAACTGGCCGGCAAACAGGACAAAATAGCTTTAGTTATTGACGACAGAGTCGATATAGCTCTTACATTAAGGCTTGAAGGCGTAAAAATCGACGGCGTACATTTGGGGCAGAGCGACTTACCGGCAGAACTTGCAAGACAAATGCTTGGGGAAAACGCGATAATAGGCCTTTCCGCAAGAGCAAAAGACCTGTTTGAATATATTGAAAATTTCAACCCCGGCATTGCAGACTATTTCGGAGCAGGCCCGCTGCATGCAACCGCCACAAAACCGGATTGCGGTTTGGTAGACGGCATTGTCTTAGAACGCACTTTCGACGAAATCAAGCGTTTAAAATCTCTAAGCCCGCTCCCCGTGGTAATAGGCGGCGGCGTAAAAACGGAAGATTTGACAGCTCTAAAAGCCACCGGCGTCGACGGTTTTTTCGTGGTAAGCGCCATAGCCGGCGCGCAAGACCCACTATCTGCAACAAAAGTTCTGGCAAACATCTGGCAGCAAAAATAATTGGGGTTCTCTTAAAATGTTTATTGCCCCGCTTGGGTTAATGTAGATTGCCTGTAACAAATTCAGTCAATGAAGAACCACAAAACGTCAGAGCATGACAAACTTCGTTTGCAGGATATAATTTGTGTCTCGAAGTTTTTTATCGGGAATCTACTTTGTCGTAGCTGTAAGCTTCCCCTTCTGTGAAGGCAAAGACAATAGGCAAAGCAATAGTTGACTAAAAACAGGATATTTTATATACTCATTAATCGATTTATAAATTTGTTTTTTGGTGCGGTACCCAAGTGGTAAGGGAGCAGTCTGCAAAACTGTTATTCGCCGGTTCAATTCCGGCCCGCACCTTGATAAATGAAAGAGACGTTAAATAAATTTTTTTGCCCGGTTAGCTCAGTTGGTTAGAGTACTTCCTTGACATGGAAGGGGTCAGAAGTTCGAGTCTTCTACCGGGCATTTTTATTTTTAATAATTATGGAAAAACAATCTAAATCATCATTGGCTCGTCACTCAAAAACACCGCTGTTCGACATTCTTATGGCGCATGCAAAAAGAGATGTCGTTTCATTTCATTGTCCTGGACATAAAAACGGAAGAAGCATAGATAAAAAACTAAAAGATTATACGGGTGAAGAAGTATATAAATTCGACGTAACGGTTTTTGACGAAGTCGATTCCCTGCACGATCCCGTAGGCCCCATAAAAAGAGCGCAGGAACTTATGGCGGACGCCTACAAAGTTAAAAATTCTTTTTTTCTCGTCAACGGAACGTCCGTCGGAAATATGGCAATGTTTCTTGCCGCGTGCGACCCGGGAGATTCCGTAATCGTTTCAAGAAGTTCTCATAAATCGATAATGGCCGGCGTTATTTTGTCCGGCGTGTGGCCGATATGGCTTCAGCCTAAAATAGACCAAAATTTAGACATTATATTTAATTCTGCTTACGAGCAAATAAAAGAGGCGCTAGACCGTTACCCTGAAGCCAAAGCCGTATTTGTTACAAGCCCTACGTACAACGGTATAGTTACCGATCTTTCAAAAATTGTCGATTTGTGCCACAGACGCGGTAAAATAGTTTTGGTCGACGAAGCGCACGGGCCTCATTTAATATTTAATAAAAATCTTCCGGAGTCCGCAGTTGAAGCGGGGGCGGATTTGTGCGTGCAGTCGACTCATAAAATACTTTCTGCATTGTCGCAGGGGTCGGTTTTGCATTATAATTCAAAACTTGTCGATATCAACAGAGTTAAAAAAGTCGTTTCAATGTTACAGACTACAAGCCCGAACTATTTAACGCTGGCTTCGCTTGATTTGGCAAGAAAGCAGGCCGTTCTGCACGGCAGCCAGATGTTTGACAAAGTTATTCAAGCATGCGAATGGGGACGCACTTATATAAATAATGATATTTCTTCAATGAAATGTTTTACCAGAGAAGAGATACTCAAACTCGGATATGATTTAGACGTAACAAAGCTTACCGTCAATGTTACAAAAACCGGTCTTTCCGGATACGAGATTGAAAGCATTCTCGCAAAAGAATATAATATACAACTTGATTATGCTGACATATTTAATCTTGTGGCGATACCCGGCATAGGAACGGAGAAGTCAGACGTTGAAGCTTTTGTAAGAGCGCTTAAAGAAATAAGTAAAAGGTATCACGGTAAACAAAAAAACTGGATATTGCAGATTCCTTCTTTAGCAACAGAAATGGTTATGGCGCCGAGATCGGTATATTTGTCAAACAGCACAAAAAGAATTGCGCTCAAAAAAGCCGTAGGACATGTTGCTGCGCAGACGCTTACGCCATATCCTCCCGGCATTCCAGTTGTAATACCGGGCGAGCGCATAACTCAGGAAATATGCGATTATTTAACAGATATGTCTTCAAAAGACATAAGAATAAGCGGTCAGGAAACCGAAATGTTAAAAACGGTCAAAGTTTTTACGAATTAAATGAATATAAGGTTTTTAAGAGAGACCCATAAGGAGCTTAGAAATGAATAAAAAAGATGCGGCTCAGTTTAAGAAGCTTTTGACGCAGAGAAGAACCGAAATTTTGAACAAAGTTAACGCGCAAAAAGAAAGGGACGATGCGGAGATCATAGTCGGCGATGAAATCGATACTGCAAGCCAGAACAGCGAAAAAGAAATGTATTTCGAACTGGCTGCCGCCGATAAGATAACTTTGAACGACATAAGCGACGCGCTTGCAAAAATAGAAAAAGGCGATTACGGTACATGCGAGTGCTGCAACTGCGCTATACCTCTGGAAAGGATCAAAGCTATTCCTTGGGTAAGATACTGCATTCAATGTCAGGAAGAAGCCGAAAGACCTAAAAAGTAGAACAAAACGCGGCGGGAATTTTAAATGTTTGATTTTTTTAAGCAGGAGCATTCCGATCTTACTTTATGGATGATAAGCGCCGCAGTTTTTGTGACGGTTTTTTTTATAGGTTTTATATTAAGAAAATACGTAGCTGTATTTATAAAACAAATTTTAACTAAAGCCGGCTTGATAATAAGCGATGAAACGGTTGCATTTT
>JAISDI010000167.1 GCA_031264895.1 Endomicrobium sp.
AGAGGCTTTTTTGATGTTTTAGACAAAAAAATGGTTTCTGCTTATGTTAGCGGGAAAGATGAATATTTAAAACAATTTGAAAGAAAAAAACCGTCGACTGCGCTTAGTAAAATTATAAGGCAGATAAGGCTTTCTGTTCATACGGGTTTTGAATTGCCTAAAGAAGTAAAAGCTATTTTAGCTGACAAAAAATTAATTGAAAAAATGGTTGACGAGCATAGGGCGCGGTACTATAACGATAAAAGCGTTAAAGAAACCCGTGACGAAAACGCTTGGGCGTTATTGCCTTTTTTTAGAGTTGAAAATATAAGCGCGGCTTTAAAACAGTTACATAAAAATAATCTTTTAAGCGCACTTATTCCTGAGATTAAAAATGTTTCTCGCAAAAGAATAAATTATATGCTTAAGAACATATCGCTTGCAGAAAATACAAAGAATGAAAGGTTTGCCGCCTTACTTACTGCTTTTGACAGAGAAATGGCTCTGCTCGTATTAAATAACTTCCCTAAAACTTTAAGCGGCCCGATTGATGAAATAGTTTTAGAAGATAAAGATATAAATGAAATTATGAAAAAATATGACGATATTACAACAGGCAGCAATATCTTCAAATCAAAGAAAGCGAAAGAAAAAAAACCGAATTTAAATTCTTCCAAAATAACGGAACAGCTTGAAAATCTTTCAAAAACTTCTGAAGAATTGAATATAAATAACGGTGATGTTAAAGCTGATTTTAAACCGACACCATTAGCCCGCGGCTTTGAAAAATCTCTCTACGATGCAAAAAGGCAGAGCTTATATCCTGTTATTGATGAACACAAAGTTGACAACAAGCATTTAAAGCATTCTATGTCGAGCCAATCTGCATATGCAAGTCTTTTAAGCGCAAGCTAAACTTAACTTTTTTTGAATAGTTCTTCCCGTAATATTGATTAGCGGTATGAAACAAATAAGTAAAAGCCGGATTGTTGAATATTTATCAAAAGTTCCGCGCAAATTGCGGGCTTTTGCGTTTTTTTTATAATTTATGTATAATTGCTCCATATTTGATAAACGGTAAACGGTGAAAATCTTAAATTTTGTTTGTTCTGGCAAGAAAACCGGCATATAAATAAGGAAGAAAATGATGATTTACTCTGAATATATTACCCGCGAAACTAAAGGATATACGGATATTTCCGATATTACCGAAGATGTTAAGCGTATAGTCGCGCGTTCGGGAATACAAAACGGTTTGTTGACCGTAAGCGTGTCCAGTTCCACGTCGGCAGTAACGACTATCGAATTTGAGCCGGGCTTAATATCGGATTTTCGCAAAGCGCTTGAAATCATTGCTCCGCAGCAAGGCGTTTACGGCCATGACGAAAAATGGCATGACGGCAACGGTTTTTCCCACATACGCTCCTCGTTTGTAGGCACATCAAAAACTATTCCCATAGCGTCAAAATCTTTGCTGCTTGGAACTTGGCAGCAGATAATCCTAGTCGATTTTGATAACAGACCCAGAAGCAGAAAAGTATTCGTGCAGGTTTTCGGAGAATAATAAGTGACTTTAAAAGTTATAGCCGGAGACGCGCGCGGAAGAATACTGAAAACTTTGCCGCAGGACGATTTTTCCATACGCCCGATGCTGGGCAGAATGAAAAAGTCGGTTTTTGACATTATACAGTTTAAAGTGCCGGACTGCGATTTTCTGGATTTGTTTGCCGGCGTAGGTTCAGTCGGGATAGAAGCTCTTTCAAGAGGAGCAAAGAAATGCGTTTTCGCCGAAATAAGCGAAACGTCTTTAAAGCTCATAAAACATAACGTGAATATGCTGGGCTATAATGACAGAGCCTCGATAGTAAGATGTAACGTGATCAAACAGTTCGAGTTTGTCGCCGGAAAATATGATATAGTTTTTATGGGGCCTCCTTACAAAGACGGCGATAAAAAAGCGCTTGCTCTCACGTATTCGGCTCTTCAAAATGTCGTAAAATATAATATTTTAAAAAATGATTCGGTTCTTATAGCGCAAAAACACATTAAAGAGCCGGTCGGAAACGTTGAGGGTCTTGATTTGTTCAGGACGGAGAAATACGGCGATACCGTCATTTCTTTTTACAGGCTTATAAAATGAAATATGGTTTTGACAGGGAAGATTTTAAAATAAGTTATTCAAGAATCAATGCGTATTTGTTTTGTCCGTACAAATATAAACTCATTTATATAGACAATCAGTACGTCCCGCTTAATGCCGACATAACTTTTGGGCAGATAATACATAAAACTCTTGAAAAGTACCACAGCCGCGGCGGGAAAAATATGCCGCAATTGTCGGAATGTTATGACGAATCGTGGGAAAACAAAGGTTTTGCAAGTCCGCAGCAGAACTTTGAATATTACCGGCGCGGAACGGCGATGCTTGAAAATTATTTTAAATCTTTTTCCGTATCTAACGTGAAAATTTTGTACACAGAAAAATCTTTTGACGCAAACATCGGAAAGTACAGATTTATCGGAATTATCGACAGAATAGACGAATATCCCGACGGAACAAAAGAAATAATGGACTATAAAACCCATATCAAAATATGGGATAGTCAAAGAGTGGATAAAGATTTGCAGCTTACTCTTTACGCTTACGCATGTAAAAACATATTCGGTTTTACGCCGGATAAAATATCGGTGTATTTTTTATCGGACAATATAAAAATTTATACGAAACGTTCAAACAAAGAGATAGAAGACGGCGTAAATTTGGCGCTGGAAACGGCGGGGAAAATAACGGGCGACGACTTTGAACCGGACACGTCAAAATGCGCTAACTGCGATTTTAAACTGAAATGTAAAAATTCGTCATACACTGAAAACGTTTGACAATAAGAAGGCTTAAAATGAAGAAATTGACCGTAGTGAAATTCGGCGGAAGCTTGACTAAAAATCCGCTTGCGCAGCAAAAATTTTTAAAAGAGCTTGCCGAAATTTCGCGAAAACAAAATATCATATTAGTACACGGAGGCGGCCCCGAAATAAATTTGCTTTTGGAGAAATTTTCTATAACAAGCAAATTTGTGAACGGTCTCAGATTTACCGACGCGCCCGCGCTTGAAGTTGTGGAAATGGCTTTAAACGGAAAAGTTAACGGAGCTTTAACCACGGGACTTATAAAAAATAAAGCCGCAGCAGTAGGCATTTCCGCAAAAGACGGAAACAGCGTAATATGCAGACAGGTAACGGAGCTTGGTTTTGTCGGAGAACCGGTAAAAGTCAATAAAAAACTTATTGAAACTCTCGTAAAAAACGGATTTCTTCCGGTCATAGCTTCAATAGCCGCAGACAAAAACGGAAATGCAATGAACGTAAACGCCGACGCTCTGGCAACGGCGCTGGCCATAGCTTTTAAAGCCGACAAACTCGTATTTTTAACCGACACGCCGGGCGTTTTGGATAAGAACAAAAAAACCATAAAAGAAATAAAAAT
>JAISDI010000187.1 GCA_031264895.1 Endomicrobium sp.
AAATCCATAATTAGCATCCTTTTGCTTTATTTTGAACATATTATAACGCATTAAGTAATATAACTATTAATATATCTCGTTGTTAATTCTTATTGAAAAATCTCAAACGCATATTGCTAAACTGCTTCAGAAGAAAGAATTGTTAAAAAAGGCTCGTACAAGAGTGTATTTTTTGGTATAATCACAAAGTTTTAAATTACCAAACGCCGCTGTTTTGACATTTCTTAATTCCAAATAGTCCGGAGATACCGGCTCACGCTCCGCCTAAGTATTGTTTAATAAATTTGATTATAAAATATGAAAAGGTTTCAGAATATGCCCGCAATTTTATGTCGAAAAATAATTTTATTGATAATCTTATCTTATATTGTCTGTCTTGCAAATGTTTTTGCTCAAAATTTAGATACATTTGCGGGCGTCAACGCGTCTCAAAACGTTGAAGAACAGAATTCGGCGCAGCCGAAATATGCTTGGCTGACCGCTCTGGGAGAGGTCGCGTTAATAAACGTCGTCGTGCATACTTTTGACAGATTTATCACGAACGAAGATTACGCGCAGGTGAGTTTCGAAGATATAGGCAACAACTTTAGAAGGGGGTTTGTGTTAGACAACGACGATTTTTCGATGAATACTTTTTTTCATCCGTATAACGGCAGCCTGTATTTTAACGCGGCGCGCGCAAACGGTTTAAGCTTTTGGCAGTCGGCGCCTTATACTTTTGCAGGAAGTTTAATGTGGGAATTTTTAGGCGAAAACAGCGCCCCGGCTATCAATGATTTTATCAGTACTTCCATAGGCGGAATAGCATTAGGCGAAATGACGCACAGAGTTTCCATGCTTGCCCTTGACGACAGCTCTCGCGGTCTTGAACGCGCCTGCCGCGAAATTTTGGCAGGTCTTATCTCGCCTATGGACTTATTCAACAGACTTCTGTCGGGCAAGGCGTGGCGTTATTCTCCTTCCAAAAACGGAGAAAACGTCTATCTTAAAGAAAATTTTCAGATATATCTTTCCATTTTTAACCGATTTATGACCGACTTGGACCACAACCGCGACAGATCAAACATGGCATTGGGTTTGACCGCTATTTACGGCGCCTCATTCACAGACAAAGAACGTTTGCCATACGATTTTTTTATTGCCGACATTGATTTTAATATCATTGGAAATCAGCCAACTTTTGCTGAAACAACAATTGTCGGGGCGCTTTGGGGAAAGCAATGGGAAAAGGAATCGAATGCTTTTTTTGCGGGCATTTTTCAGCATTTCGACTATTACACATCAATTTCGCTGACTAACGAAGGCAAAATTCCTTACGAGTTTGCCGAAACCGCTTCGTTTGGCGGCGGGTTTTATTTCAAAAGACAGAAAAATGAAGACAATCCGCCCGTTTTTTATGGCAATATTCATATAAATCTTGTGTTGTTGGGCGCGAGCGAGTCCGATCATTATTCCGTTTATGAGAGAAATTATAATTTTGGATCGGGTTATAGCGTAAAACTCGCGGCAATAGTGAATCTTTCAAAATATTTCAACGTTTTTATCAATGCCAAAACATATCAAATCTTTACGCTGAATGATGAAGAAGACGAGAACTATGACAGCATTTATGACGAATACAATGTGCCTGGCAATAACGGCAATACGCTTTTCAATATATTCAGCGCGGGATTGAATTATAGACCTATTGACTATTGGAGCATAAGCGTAGAGCAGCGCTTTTATTTGCGCCAATCGCATTACAAATTTTTTAAAGACGTATTGACAAATTCAATGGAAACCAGAATAAAATTGACCTATTCGGTTTTTTAATCGAAACCCTGTCAATATGAAGTAACGGCTGAGCCACGACAAACGCATGAAAACCTATGTTTTTTTGTCATACTGACGGAAGTCGGTATCCACCTGACTTGAACATTTTAGATCCTCCGTTTCTCTCTTTTTATGAGTGATTTCTTATCTTTTTTATGGTCAGGTTTTAGATGCGTTTTTTACTATAAATTAGTACCCCCTGAGTCAAATATAGCGCTAAAACGGACTTTTTTATGCTTAAATGTTATTTGATATGGGTTGATGCTGCCATTGCAGCTTAAAGCAGCATTAGAATCAAATCAGTCGTTTGAAGAGCGGCTTGGTTTGTCCTATATCTGCCAGACAGGCAGTATCGTTACATTTTTCTTAGGGGTAGGCATTATCTCGGGGCTTAGGCACAAGAGAGCGCCTTTTCCTACGGTTTTTTTAAAGTGGTCTAATATTCTGAAGTTTGCATAATCATTGCTGTCCGGCGAAGTCGTTTTTTTGATTTCTATAGGATATAAAGTCATATTCTTTTCTAATATTAAATCAATTTCTTTCTTGTTAGAATCCCGATAGAAATACATGTTTCTTGCATCTTCTCCGTTATGCCAGAAACTTTTTAGTATCTCGCAAATCGCATAAGTTTCAAGCATTGCACCGTTGAGGTAGCTGGCTTCCAGAACTTCCGGCGAGTCTATATTGGCAAGAAAGCAGGCTAAACCTGTATCGAGGAAATACAGCTTTGGAGTTTTTGTTATTCTGCTTGTAAGGTTAGAAGAATACGGAGCCAGAAGATATACTAATCCCGATGCTTGTAAAGTATCAAGCCATTTCTGAACGGTGCGGCGGTCAATGTCGCAATCACGCGCTAAATCCTCATAATTTATTAAGTTTCCCGTTCTGACGGCAACAGCGCGTACGAATTTATAAAATTTCAGTTCGTCTGTTGTTCCCTGATAGTCTCGCACATCCCGCTCTAAATAAGTTTGCATATACGAGCTGAAAAACTTATCGCGGCCCATAGCGGGGTTAGTTATAAACTCGGGAAAAGAACCGTTCCAAATATCTTTGTAAACATCTAAAACGGTACGTTTTGTAACCTTTTCATTCATATCGATTTCATACGGCCAGAACGGTTTTGATTTTTTAGGTTTGCCTATTGTCTCTTGATAAGAAAGCCCCAATAAATCAACAATCGCTATTCGTCCTGCAAGACTTTCTTGAACACCTTTCATAAGCGAAAACTTTTGCGACCCTGTAAGCCAAAATGCTCCGGCAGGGTTAGCAGCTTTAGAACCCTTTGTTTTATGTTCATAACGATGCTCATCTACCCATATTTTGATGTAAGAAAACAAACTCGGCGCATACTGTATCTCGTCAATAAGAACGGGCGGTGAGTATTTTTGTAAGAAGGCTTGCGGATCATTTAAAGCAAGCGTGCGGGTAGGTATATCGTCTAACGAAACCAGCTTGCGCCCTTTTTCTTTAAGCATCTTTAATGCGCTTGATTTGCCAACTTGTCGCGGACCGGTTAAAAGCAGCACCGGCCAAGCGGAAGAAATCTTTAGTATTGTGTCTGAAATTGTTCTTTTTAACATACGCTGCCTCCAATTTACATGACAATACTATACAACTAAACAAAGCAAAAATCAATGATAATCTGACATAGCCATGTAAGATTATCCTAAAACACATCCATAGCAAAATCTGTGAAAAGAATACTTTTGGGCTGAATTAGTTGCTGGCTTTTTTCATTTCATAAGCAAAACACGGCCATATTCATTAGTTACATTTACAAAAATCCGATTTAAAACTATTATTTTAAAATATAGTTTCCGCCAACAAAAACCAATAAATAATTGATTTATTAATCAATTTTTAATATTATTATTTTTAACAAAAAAAATGAGAACAAAAATCCGTTTTAACCTCAAATTTAAATTCATATTGATGATAGCTTTTGTTATTGTGTTTACCGCAATAACGCTTACCGCATATTTTGTGTACTCGCAAAGAAGCCTGCTTATAGGTTCTGCTGAAAAAAAAGGAATGGACATAGCCAAAAGGCTGGCAAACTCAAACGATTTGAACGTTTCTCCGCAGTTTACGGACATTTTAAGAAACTCTACAGAAAACGCCCTTTATGAAGAAGACGTGATATACTCTATTATATATGACAGAAACGGAGAAATACTTGCCGAATCCGGAATAATCGATCCGGAAGTCAAAGATTATCTGTTCTACAGCAAACCTACCGGTTCCGACATTCTCCTTTAAGATAAAAAACTCTTGAAAAGAAACAGCTTTAAAACAAAAAAAATAGGCAGGATTTTTGAAGTTCTGCTTCCTATGGTAACTTATGATATACTCCGCGCAAATATCGGCGCTTCTCTTGCAAACGATTATATGAAAGAAAATGACGAGAGCGGCGAAATCGTCGGGATAGTAAGAGTCGGCGTTTCTCTTGAAAGAGCAAATAAAGAAGTCGATAAAATAAGCAAAAGCGCCATCGGACTTACGGTAATAGTGATTGTCGCAAGCATCTTGCTTTCCTTTTTCTTAATAAAAGTGCTTCTCAATCCTATAAAAGAACTGGCGCTCGGAACAAAAAAAATTGCCTCCGGAGATTTGTCATACAGAGTGCCGCTGACTTCAAGCGACGAACTAAGCGATCTGGCGGAATCTTTCAATTCTATGGCTCAGGATTTAAAAAGTTACGTTGACGAACTCAATAATGAAAAAGAGGACTTGCTTGAACTTAAAATAATGCTTGAACAGCGCGGAAAAGAGCTTGAAGAAACTTTGGACAAAGTGCAAAACATACAGCAGGAACTTTTAAGGTCGGAGAAGTTTGCGACAATAGGGCGTCTTGCGGCTTCCGTGGCTCACGAATTGAGAAATCCGCTTGCAAGCTTGAAAAACATATCTTATTATCTTTCTAAAATGGGCAATTTTGAAGACGTTAAATCCAAAAAAATGCTTGATATGCTTTCTTCAGACGTCTCAAGAGCAAACAAAATCATTACCGACTTGCTCGATTATTCGAGAGCAAAAAAGCTCAATAAGCTTGAAATCTGGATAGACGAATTTGTCGACAAAGCAATTTCAAACGTTGTTCTCGGAGATAACATAGAAGTCGCCAGAGAGCTTGAACGTTTTAAGGCCGTTGTTGATCCGGACAAAATGACGCAGGTGCTTATAAACCTGATATCAAACGCCAGAGACGCCATGCCGGACGGCGGGCTGATAAAAATTTCGTGCGCAAGAAAAGAAGGAACTTA
Source organism: Endomicrobium sp. (assembly GCA_031264895.1). Lineage (GTDB taxonomy): Bacteria > Elusimicrobiota > Endomicrobiia > Endomicrobiales > Endomicrobiaceae > Endomicrobium_B. The sequence goes on from JAISDI010000187.1 coordinate 5,079, forward strand.
TGAAATAAAAGTTTCCGATAACGGTATTGGCATGAGCCAAGAAACGGCTTCGCATATTTTTGATCCGCTCTATACGACAAAACTTAAAGGCATAGGGCTGGGACTTTCGATAGTAAAAGAAATAGTGGACGCTCATTTTGGCGCCATAACGGTTGACAGTACAGAAAGCAAAGGAACCGTTTTTACAATAATGCTTCCATTGGAGTGAGCAATGAATTCCGAAAAAAAATTGAGTATTTTGATTGCAGACGACGAAGAAGGTTTGAGATTTTCGCTGGCGAGCATTCTGGAAATGGAGGGGTATCCGGTTCAAACCGCAGGAGACGGGCTTGAAGCTTTGGAACTTGTCAAAAATAACTCTTTTGACATAGCTTTTTTTGACATAAGAATGCCGGGAATGAACGGCGTTGAAGCGTTTAAAAAAATTAAGGAGGTAAGTTCGGAAACGATAGTAGTCATGATGACGGCATACGCAATGAACGATTTGATAAGAGAAGCTTTAAAGGAAGGCGCTTTTGCCTGCATAAGCAAACCCTTTGAAATAGAAGACGTTTTAAATACCGTAAAAGAAATAAATTCCAAAAAAACAGGGCTTATTATTTCCCGTGACCGCGCCATAGAAAACCTGATTGAAAACAATTTGAAGTCCGCCGGTTTTATACCGGTATCAAAAAACGATTTTAAATCTTGCGCGGCCTTTATTCAAAGAAGAGAACCCTTTTTTATTTTTGCCGTCGAGCCTTTGCGCGGCGACTATCAAACGATTAAAGAAATTGCCTCAAAAATGCCCGGCTCTTCGATAGTTATTATAACTTCGGACGAATGCGGCGTTTTTAAAGAATTCAAAAATATAAAATGCCTGAAAATGCCGATCAATAAAACAATTTTGTCTGAATTGTTTTCGCATTCGAATAAGCCGTTTGCGGCGATAATCGGCAGCGATCCGATATGGTCAAACAATTTAAAGCTTGCCGTAATAGCAAAAGGCTATGAAAGCGCTTATTATGCCGGCGCTAAAAGTTTTTTTGAAGAGCATAATATTGAAAAATGTAATTTTGTAATATGCGACGCTTCCGCAATTGCGGACATTGAGGGGTTTTGCGGGAAAGTAAAAGAAAAAAATCCCGGAATAAAAATTATTTTTATTTTTGATTTTGAAAGTTCAGTAAGCGACAGCCTTAAAAAACTTGATATTTCTATCTTGCGCAAACCGTTTGACTCCCAAGAGCTTTTAACAATTATGGAAAAATCATAAAAGAGGGGAAAAATGAATAATCTTGTTTTAGTAAAAGTCTTTATTTTTTTTGCCGCCGTTTTTGCGGCGCTTGGCGGGACATTACATAGGTTTTTCGGTTTTTTGGCGGGCATAATTTGTATTGCCGTTCTTTTAATTTTATTTTTCTGCATGAACGATGAAAAACAAAACAATGAAAAGGCCGAACCGGAACCCAAAAAATATAAAAATTATGACCATAGAGAACCTTCGGCTTCCGTTCCCGTTCCTAACATTAAAGAAGTAAAAAATGACAATCCCGAACCTAAACCTGTACACTCAAACGGCGATTTTCAACGCCGGCAGGAAGAAGAGTTTGCTAAAGAAGCGGTCACAAACGAAGCGCTAAAACTTATTAACAAATTTGCTTCAGTTGCGTCCCACGATTTGAAAAATCCTCTTTCAAGCATAAAAAATATAGCTTATTATTTTTCAAATTCGGTTAAAATCGAAGGAGAGATCCCAAATAAAATGCTGAGAATGCTTTCCGGCGAAGCCGACAGAATGAATGAGATGATTGTCGATCTTCTCGATTCAACAAGAGTAAAACAGCTCAATAAAGAAAAAAGTGATTTGGATTTAATTATAAACGAGGCCGTGCAGGAGCGCAAAAACGATAAATATTCATATGATATAAACCTTCAAAAGCTTCAGGTTTATGCAGATTTCAAAAGAATGAAACAGGTTTTTTCAAGTATAATAAAAAATGCCGAAGAGTCGATGCCGGAAGGCGGAACCGTGCTGATAAAAGCTTACGAATCGTCGCATGAAGCCTATATTGAAATTTCGGATATGGGTACCGGCATGGACGAGCAGACTTTAGCTCATTGTTTTGACCCCATGTTTAGCACAAAAAAAGCAAGAGCGCTGGGCATGTCTCTTACGGTTGCAAAACAGATAGTCACAATGCACGGCGGAATTATCAAGGCAGAAAGCGTTCAGGGCAAAGGCTCAAAATTTACCGTAAACCTGCCGCTTTCCGTATAACTATGGACAAAAAAATTTTTACTACCAACAGAAAAGCTTTCCACGATTATGAAATACTTGAAAAAGCCGAAACAGGTATCGTTTTGTCAGGCTTTGAGGTGAAATCAATAAGGCGTTCAAACGTAAGCCTTGCAGACAGCCTCGTCCGTTTTTCAGCCGCCGGAGAAGCTTTTGTGGACAATATGTTCATAGCGCCCTACGAGCTGATGTCCACACATATTACCGATTACGACGCAAAAAGAAAAAGAAAACTTTTAATGCACAAGTCCGAAATAAATAAACTAAACTCCAAAGTCAAAGAAAAAGGTTTGACCGTAATACCGCTTGAAGTATACCTCTCGCCGCAAGGCAAAATAAAACTCCTGATAGGTCTCGGTAAAGGCAAAAAATCTTACGACAAAAGAGAAACCCTAAAAAAGAAAGACATAAACAGAGAAATAGCCAGAGAACGTTCTCTCAGGTAATTTGATTACCTGAGAAACGTAATCTTTTTTATAAGCCAGTACGGCAACGGCAAAAGGCAAAGGCAACGACTATATTATGAGAAAAAAGTTTCTTCTTCTTGATTGTCACCCTGAACTTGTTTCAGGGTCTGCCGTTAAGAACGGCAACGGCTGTAGTCAGGGGTATTTTCGGTACCCCTGAACCCCACGACTTACTTTTTGCAGTCGGTCAAAAAGTAAGCAAAAACCCTTGCCGCTGAAAGCATTCGCAAAAGATTTTTGAAG
>JAISDI010000191.1 GCA_031264895.1 Endomicrobium sp.
AAAAAAATATTTTTATGTTTAACGGAGGCGCAAAATGCCGGAAAAAGAAAATTTAGAGCTTGACCCGTATTTTTTTAATCTAATAAACATGTTTGCTTCTGCGGCATGGCAGCAGCTGGGAAAAATTCCAAGCCAGATCGACGGCACAATACACAGAGATTTAAAAAGCGCCCAGCTTACAATAGATATGCTTTTAATGATACGCGACAAAACAAAAGGCAATTTAAATAAAAAAGAGGAAGATATTCTTTCTTCCGCCATATCCAACCTGCAAATAAACTATGCCGACGAAGCCGCCAAACCCGACCCGAAAACCGAAGAAAAAGCGGAAGAAAACAAAAAAACATGTGATCACGGTCAAGACTGCGACTGCAATTAGGGTTTTCGTAAAAGTTAAATTTAAAAAGTTTGTCATATTGCAAGCAAAACTTTGTTCGTCATCAACCCACTTGAATTTTTGCAGCCCATGCTGTTTGGCATTTAAGCATATGTTATTGTCGTTATGATATGCCGCAAATACTCCGGAATAAGCTCAGAGTTGACGGCAAAAGGCAAATGATGGTATTGACACAAAAATTAATAGCAAGCATACCCCGTCAGAGACAAAATCTCTGACGGGGTAATTGCCTTTTTTTACCGCAGCCGTTTTAAAATGCCGCCTGCAAAGGCGAGTTATAAGACTTTACGGGGCAGTCCCACCCATGTTCAACAGGAAAAAAATAAGAGGTGCATAAATGAAAATAGTATCGTGGAACGTCAACGGAATAAGGGCGGTTTATAAGAAAAATTTTGCCGAATGGTTTAAACGGGAAGATGCCGATATCGTATGCTTGCAGGAAATTAAAGCCGAAAAAGACCAGTTTCCTTCCGAACTTGTTGAAATGGAAGGGTACAATTTTTATTCTTCTTCCGCGCTGAAAAAAGGGTACAGCGGCGTTGCCGTGTGGTCAAAAATAAAGCCGCTTTCCGTCGCGGAGGGCATTGAAAATAAGAAATTTGACGATGAAGGAAGAATTTTAAAACTCGAATTCGATAAATTCGTTCTTTTTGATATTTATTTTCCCAATGGCGGTTCTTCAAAAGAAAGGCTAAACTATAAATTAGAGTTCTACGATTATTTTATAAAATATCTCAAAAAATATAGTGAAAAATTTGTAATTATTTGCGGTGATTATAATACGGCTCATCATGAAATAGATTTGGCAAGGCCTAAACAAAATGAAAACGTATCTGGATTTATGCTCATTGAAAGAAAAAAGCTTGATGAACTTGAAAACGCCGGATTTGCCGATTCTTTCAGACATTTCAATTCAGAACCCGGAAATTATACTTGGTGGGATTATAAAACTGCCGCCCGCTCCAGAAATGTCGGTTGGAGAATAGATTATTTTTATGTTTCAAAGAATGCCGTAAAATATTTAAAATCAGCCGATATTCTCGGCTCGGTACAGGGTTCTGACCATTGTCCGATAAGTATTGTTATTTTTTGATTATTTATTATTCCGGAGGAGATTATGAAAAATGCGGTTTTGATTTTTACCGCTTTTGCGATTTTTGCAGCGTTATTGCTTTTCGGATGCGGCAGAGAAATGCCTGAACCGAATCCCCGTAACGCGGAAGCGGAGAGGGCGCATATGACGCAGACTGCCAAAGACGCTTATGTATACGGATTTCCGATGGTTCTGACGGAAATAACAAGACGATACATGACAAATCCTCTGCCCGATACGGGGAATCTTTCCGTCAACCAAATAAGGCATTTCCGTTCCTTTGCAGACGATAAATTTGACAGTTTTACCAGACCGGACTCCGACGCTTTTTATTCTTTTGCATGGCTTGACCTGTCAAAAGAGCCTATGTTATTTGAAATTCCTGACACTGAAAACCGATATGTTATTTTTACGCTTATAAATGCGTGGAATAATATTTTGGCAAGCCGTTCAAACGGGACAAAAGCGCGCAAATTTGCAGTTACCGGCCCTAAATGGGAAGGATATCTGCCCGACGGTTTTGAAGAATATAAATCCGATACAAATACGGTATGGCTTACGGGAATTATACAGGTAAAAAGCGTTAAGGACGAAGCAGACGTAAAGAAAATTCAGGACGGAATAAAACTTTATCCTTTAAGTTACTACGGCAAAAAGTATTCGGCGGCAAAAGGCAGAGCCGACGATACTTTATCTGTTAAAGCTCCTTTGGAACAGGTTCTTTCGATGAATATAAGCGATTTTTTCAATACTTTCAACAATCTGATGATGAACAATCCACCATATCCCGATGACGCTCAAATTCTGGACAGAATACTGGATTTAGGCGTTGCTCCGGGAATGAGGTTCGATCTTTCAACTTTCGATTTTGATACGCAGGAAGCTTTTAAGGAAATTCCCAAATGGATGAAAGACAATATAGAAGGCATGAAAACTGAAGCTTCCGAAAAAGGCTGGAACTATAATGCCGGCGCGGACAACTATAAAACCGACTATAATCTCAGGGCTAAGAACGCTTATTTGAGTTTGGCGGTAAATCTTAATAATGACATTGTCCGGATATATTCTTATGTTGACGCCGATAAAGAGAAATATGATTTTTCAAAAAAATACATTTTGCATTTTGCAAAAGAAGAAATTCCTCCGGCAGAGGTTATGTGGAGCGTTTGCGCGTATAACGCTTCCGGATATTTTGCCAAAAATCCGATAAAAAGATTTTCAATAGGAAGCAAAGATAACCTGAAATTCAATACAGACGGTTCTATTGATATTTATATTCAAAAGGATAATCCCGGCAAAGACAAACAAAGTAATTGGCTGCCTTCTCCCGAAGGAGAGTTTAGCATAATGCTGAGATGTTACGGGCCTAAAGACGATTTGATCGAAGGAAGATGGAAAGCGCCGGCAATAAGCAAAGCGCAGTAGAGGGCGGATAATTATTTTTTTATGCGGAGAAATTTTGTTAAATAAAATAAAAAAATTTTTATTAAAAGTTTCGGCTTTTTTCTATCCCGTCACATGTTCCTGCTGCGGAAATTTGATGTCTGCCGTCTCTAAAGAAAGAGTTTGTATAAACTGTAAAAACGGTTTTGATGAAATAAAAGGATTTGTCTGCCAAAAATGCGGGCTTCCTTTGGAAGACGGCGGCGAGCATTGTTACGTATGCCGAAATACCCCGAAAAAATTTTACTTCGATAAAATGAGGGCGGCGTATTTATACAAAAATTCTATCAGAAAGCTGATATTGAAATTTAAATATTCGGACAGAATGTTTTTAGCCGCAGATCTTGCGCATGGAATGGTTAACACTTTAAAACATAATGCTTTTTTTGACGATACGGACATAATAATTCCGGTTCCGCTAAATATTGTCAGAAAGATAAAAAGAGGGTACAATCAGGCGGCTTTACTTGCTGAGGAAATAAGCAAAAGCGTTTCAAAGCCCGTGTCGGAAAAAATCCTTTTCAGAAAAAAGATAACAAAACCGCAGTTTAAACTTTCCAAAAAAGAAAGATTTGACAATATCAAAAATTCTTTTGTCGTAAAAAACGGAGATTTGGTAAAAAAGAAAAACATTCTGCTCGTTGACGATATAGCCACTACTTCCGCGACTGCTTCAGCCTGCGCAAAAGTTCTTAAAGAAGCGGGCGCGTCAAAAGTGTGCGTAATCGCTTTAGCGCGAGATTAGGGCGCGTTCACACGCGGAGCTTTATATGAAAATTTTAGCTATGACATGTAATTGCGTCGATGTTTTTTGCGAAACGGGCAAAATTCTGCCCGGAGGAAACGCTTTAAATCTTGCCGTAAACTGTAAAAAAGCCGGCGCCCAAGACGTATACCTTATCGGAAATATAGGAAACGACAAATACGGCGATATAATTAAACAAGCAATAGATAAATATAAAATTGACAGAAGCCGCGTATATGAAGTGTCCGGCCAAACGGCAAACCATGTTATTCACATAGACGAAAAAGGTGACAGATATTTCAAAGAAAACGCATGGGTGAGCGGCGTTTGGGCGGATTACCGCATAAGTATGGAAGACAAAAAATTCATGCAAAGCACAGACATAATAGCGACTACATTGTACGAACCGATATTTGAAGATATAATTTCAATTAAAAGAGAGTCGGGTTTTTTACTTTCGGTCGATTTTCACGATGAAAAAATAAATCCGGATTGGGAAAAATATTTTGACGCCATAGACTTATTTTTTATAAGCTCCGCAGAGAAACCTTTGGAAAAACTTGAAGAATGGTCAAAACGTTTCAACACAATATTTACAGCAACGCTTGGCGCACGAGGAAGCATAACGTTTAAAAACGGTATAAAACATGTCTGTGAAGCAGTAAAAGTCAATAAAGTTATTGACACTACAGGCTGCGGAGACTCTTATCAAGGCGCATTTATAGTTGAATATATGAGAAGCAAAAACATAAAAAAAGCAATGCAAAAAGCGTCAGAATCCGCCGCCCAAACGCTCTCCTATACGGGCGGCTTTGAAATATAAATATCTCTTTTCTATATACTTGCCGCCGTTCTAATTTGCAGTTATTCTATCCGCAAGGACTAAAATCCCTCTTCCTCGATCGTTAGGTCGATTCTCTTGGATTCGGGAATGACTTGGTCATAGTACTGTTTTGGCGCTGTGCCTTTTATAAAGGCTTCAAGGAAGGCTCCGGGCGTTTTGCTTAGAGCTAAAAGGCCGGTTTGCGGGTCTATTAACGCCCAATCTATATTGTCAGGCTGGCTGAAGTCTACTATCGGTTTTCCGGCAAGAGCTTCTTTCATAAATTTTGTCCAAATCGGGCAGGCCAAATTTCCGCCGGTAACTCTGTCGCCTAGAGATATTGACCTGTCGTCATAACCTACCCATACTCCGGCTACAAGCTGCGGAGTGTAGCCTATAAACCAGACGTCGCTGCCTTCGTTTGTGGTTCCGGTTTTTCCGGCGCACGGTCTGTTTAAATATTTTGCATACCAGCCGCTTCCTCTTTCCACGACGGATCTTAACATATTCGTCATTACAAAACATATCTGTGAAGATAAAACTTCTTTTTGTTTCGGAAGATTTTGCTCTAAAATTCTTCCGTCTTTATCCGTTATTTTTGTTATGACGTAAGGAGTAGTTTTTACTCCTCCGGATGCAAATGTAGCATAAGCCGAAACCATCTCTTGTAAAGTTACGTCGCTTGATCCCAGCGCCAAAGCAAGAGAATTAGACATCGGAGTAGTTATTCCCAGCTTTCTTGCCGCCTGTATTACTCTTCTCGGGGTAATTTGCATTATTGTCTGTATTGCGCAAGTATTTATCGATAATGCAAGAGCCGTTCTCAACGATACCGGGCCTCTGTATTTTCCGCCGTAATTTACGGGCGTCCATATTTTTTGAGTGTCGATTATATCCGCTTCGGGAATTTGTTCCGCTATAGTTTCTAAAGCTTTTATATCTCTTGAAACCAGCTCCCATTCAGCGCCGTTATTGACAAATACCATTTGTTCGTCGTCAAGCAGCGTTGCCGCGGTAAGCCCCGCTTCGATTGCAGCAAGATAAACGAAAGGTTTAAACGAAGATCCCGGCTGACGTTTTGCCTGAATTGCGCGGTTGAACTGCGTTTCTTTAAAGTTTCTTCCGCCGACCATTGCTCTTATTGCTCCGGTTTTTATGTCCATGGCTATCAATGCGCCCTGCACTTTTACGGGTTCTTTGCCTTCTCTTTCAAAAGTTTTGACTTTGTCGGCGTCAAATTTTTCCAAGTCGGTTTCCAGCGCTTTTTCCGCAGCGGTTTGTATTGTCATGTCAAGAGTCGTATATATCGAAAGTCCGGATTTGAACAAAACGTTCGTTCCGTATTTCGGTTCAAGCATTATTCTTAAAAATTCGACAAAATAATAGCCTGATTCCTGTTTAGGCCTGTCTTCTTTTATGGGAAGAGGAACTTCAAGCGCTTGGGCTTCCTGCTCGGAAGTTATATATCCGAGCTGTCTCATTCTTGCAAGCACAAGGTTTCTTCTCGTAAGAGAAGCTTCGGCTTTTTTGAAAGGATTGTAATAGTTCGGGGATTTTGGTATCGCCGCAAGCGTTGCGCATTCGGCAAGATTTAAATCTTCAACGTTCTTATTGAAATATACTTTTGCCGCCGATTGCGCTCCGTTAGCGCCGCTTCCGAAATAAATCTGGTTTATATAAAATTGTAAAATTTCGTCTTTTGAATAATCTTTTTCAAGCTGTATGGTCAGCAATAACTCTTTAATTTTACGTTTCAACGTTTTTTCCGGAGTTAAAAAAATGGTTTTTGCAAGCTGCTGGGTTATTGTGGAACCGCCTTCAAGAACTTTCCTTTTTAACACTATCCTTGAAAGAGCGCGCATAAAACCTTTTGTGGAGGCTCCCCAATGATGAAAAAAATCATTGTCTTCTATCGCAATAAAAGCATTTTGTAAATCTATGGGAATTTCGTTGATCGGCACAAGCATTCTTCTTTCAGTGAAAAGTTCGGCTATTAAATTATTGTCTTTATCATAAATTTTTGTCGAAAGGTTGGGAGTATAATTTTCCAGCTGGCTTATAGAAGGCAAATCTTCCGTCATTTTTTTAAGAATTTGCGCTCCGACAACAATAGATAAAGGAACGACTGTGAGGAAAAAATAAAAAACTATTTTCGGGAATACTTTTTTTAAATTCATTTAAATCTCCGCTTGCCGATTGTACGCATAAAGATGATTATATTTTAAATTAAAGAACGTGTCAAAATATAGCGGAACGCGTTTTTTCGAAAAGTAAATCCTGTTTTTGATTTTGCGGGTTAAATTTAGTAGAATTGCCTTACATTTCGGTAAATTTTCAAATTTCCTAAAGTTTGTAAAAAAATTTACAAAAGAGAGGTGAGTTATGCAGGCTGTTATTATGGCGGGGGGATTTGGCACAAGACTCAGACCAATCACATGCAGTATTCCTAAACCTATGGCACCAATGGCAAATAAGCCGATGCTTTGCCATATTATCGATCTTCTCAAGCAGCACAATTTCAAAGATTTAACCATGATGTTATATTACCAGCCCGAAATAATTACAGACTGTTTCGGCGACGGTAAAGATTTTGACGTAAGCATAAAATATCTGCGTCCCGAATCTGATTTGGGAACGGCGGGAAGCGTAAAATACGCGCAAAAAAATATAGACGATACTTTTATAGTAATTTCGGGAGACGTACTTACTGATTTTGACCTTTCAAAAGCGATAGAATACCATAAAAAGAAAAAAGCCGCCGCTACGATGGTTCTCACAAGGGTAAGCAATCCTTTGCAGTTTGGCGTCGTGATAACCGATAAAGACGGCAAAGTTGAAAGATTTTTGGAAAAACCGTCGTGGGGAGAAGTTTTTTCAGATACGATAAATACCGGAATCTATATTTTAGAGCCCGAAGTATTTGATTATATCCCCGAAGACAAATCTTTTGATTTTTCCAAAGATTTATACCCTCTGCTCCTTAAAGAAGGTAAGGCGCTGTTCGGATATATAGCGGAAGGCTATTGGAAAGATATAGGCAACCACGACGAATACAGGCTTGCACAGTACGATATTCTTGACGGAAAAGTAAAAATCAATCTTGACGGCAAAAAAATAAATGTCGGCGGCAAAGAAATTATTGCAGGAAAAAATGTAATTATCGGCGACAATGTCGAAGTCGACGGGCAGGTGCTGCTCGGAGATAACGTAGTCGTTGAAGACGGCGCGAGAATTTCGCGGTCGGTTGTAGGCTCAAACGTAAGAATCGGCGCTGGCGCGGAAGTGTTGGGATCTATCTTATGGGAAAACGTTTCCATAGGCACCGAGGCAAGATTAAAAGAAGACGTTATAGGCAATTCGACAAAAATCGGCGACAGAGCCGTCGTTCAGGTGGGAACCATTATTGCCGACGAGTGCCGCATAGGCGCCGACGCCATAATAAGAACCAATCTTAGAATCTGGCCGCATAAAATCGTCGAAGCCGGCGCGATTCTTTCGAGCAGTCTTGTCTGGGGAGAAAAGTGGAACAAAGCTTTATTTAACGCTTACGGCATAACGGGTTTGGGAAATATAGAAATAACTCCGGAATTTGCGGCGAAAATCGGTTCAGCATACGGAGCGTATGTCGGAAGCGGTTCTTACATAATTACTTCAAGGGATGATCACCGCGCTACCAGAATGATAAAAAGAGGAATAATTTCCGGGCTTCTTTCCGCGGGAGTGAAAGTCGGAGATTTAAGAAGTTCCCCGATTCCCGTCGTAAGATACGAGATAGGAAATGAAGGCGAAGCCGGCGGGATTCATATAAGACAGTCTCCGTATGACCCGCGCCTTGTGGACATAAAATTTTTCGATTCAAAAGGCGGCGATATATCGATAAATCAGGAAAAAGCCATTGAACAGCTTTTTTTCAGAGAAGATTTTAAACGCGCAAATATGAACAATGTCGGCGAAATTACCGTTCCTCCCAGAGCCGTCGAATATTATAAAACGGGTTATTTGAATACGATTAAAAAAGATAAAATACAAAATTCAAAACAAAAAATAGTCATAGACTATGCGTATTCTTCGGCATCGATGATATTTCCGGCAATACTCGGGGAGCTTAATATTGACGTTGTAGCTCTAAACGCTTTTACAAATTCTTCCAAAATTACAAAATCTCAGGAAGAATTTTCTAATTCGCTTGGTCAGCTTTCGGACATTGTAATAACGCTTAAATCGGACGCGGGCTTTTTGATAGATACGGGCGCCGAAAAGCTGTTTTTGGTCGACGAGAAAGGAAAAATAGTTCCGGACGATTTGGCAATGTTAATTATGGCGTATCTTGTTATGAGAACGCATAAAAATGTAGTTATTGCAGTTCCCGTAAACGCTTCTTCCGTAGTCGAAGAGCTTGCGCAGCGGTTTGGCGCTAAAGTTAAAAGAACCGCGACAAGCCCGAGAAACATAATGAATGCCGCTTCAGATAAAGGAGTAACTTTCGTAGGCGATTGCATGGGCGGGTTTATCTTTCCGGAATTTCAAAACGCTTTTGACGCGATGTACGCAATAGGAAAAGTTATCGAAATGCTTTCCGAAGAAAATTTGTCTCTCAGCAGAATAAGCCGCGAAATACCTTCTTTTGAAGTTTTGCATAAAGCCGTTCCGTGTTCTTGGGACAAAAAAGGGCAGGCTATGCGCAAAGCAATCGAAGACGCAAAAGGCAAAAAGTCCGAACTTATAGACGGCGTAAAAATATATTTCAATAACGGCTGGGTTCTTTTGGTGCCGGATCCCGACGAAGCGTTTTTTCATATATGGGCAGAAGCAAAAGACATATCTACGGCATCGGGTTTTGTAGAAATGTACACTGAAAAAATTAAACAGTGGCAGGAATAATTTTAAGCTGTAAGAGGTAAAAGTTTATGATTAAATTCGGAACGTCGGGCTGGAGAGGAATTATTGCCGAGGAGTTTACTTGCGATAACGTAAGGATCGTTACTCAGGCAATAGCAAAACTTATAAACGAGGAAAGCAAAAAAGCTTCCGTAATTATAGGTTATGACACGAGATTTATGTCTGAAGATTTTGCAAAAGTTTCCGCGGAAGTTTTGGCCGGAAACGGTATAAAAGCGCTGCTTTGCAAAAGAGATACTCCTACGCCCGTAATAGCTTTTGAAATAATAAACTCAAAACTTGCCGGCGGCATAAATTTTACCGCAAGCCACAATCCTTACAAATATAACGGAATAAAATATTCTCCGTCATGGGGCGGGCCGGCTCTTCCCGAGACTACCAAAAAAATAGAAAAGTTTTGCGCTTCAATGAGCATAAAAGACGTCAAAATAATGCCTCTTGAGCAGGGTATTAAAAATAAGATAATTGAGATTTACGATCCGCGCGCTGCTTATATGAAAAAAATAAAACAGCTCGTGAATTTTAAAGCTTTGAAAAAAGCCAATTTGAAAGTTGCCGTAGACGTTCTGCACGGCACGGGAAACGGTTATCTTGACGCTTTACTTGACGATGCCGCAATAAAGCATAAAACAATAAACAAAAACAGAGATACAATGTTTGCCCCAAACGGCGCTCCGGAACCAAACGACCGCAACATAGACAGTCTTTTCCAGATGGTAAGAAAAGAATCTTACAAACTGGGTTTAGCTACGGACGGCGACGCCGACAGGTTTGGGATAATAGATTCAAACGGCGAATTTATAACGCCCAATCAGGTAATTCCTGTTCTGTTGTATCATTTAAATAAAACCAGAGGCTGGAACGGTATTGCCGCAAGAAGCGTTATGACAAGCCATATGCTTGACAGGCTTGCTGAAAAAATCGGCGTGCAAGTTATGGAAACTCCGGTAGGATTTAAATTTATAGGCGAAATAATGGTAAATAATCCGAAAGATTTTATAATAGGCGGCGAAGAGTCCGGCGGTCTTACGATAAGAGGACATATCCCTGAAAAAGACGGAATACTGGCATGTTTGTTGATGGCGGAAGCAGTCGCGATGAACAAAAAATCCATAACGGCGCTGCTTCAAGACATAAAGAAAATGACCGGCGAAATTATCACTTCAAGGCTTAATTTTCATCTTCCGCAAGAAACTATGGAAGCGTTCAGAAACTCGCTTAAAACGCAATCTCCCGAAAGTTTTGCCGGAATGAAAGTGAAAAAAAATATTACCATTGACGGACACAAATTTATTTTAGACAACGGAACGTGGATAGGTTTCAGGCTTTCCGGAACGGAGCCGGTAGTAAGAGTATATGTAGAGTCAGACAATCAAACCAAATTAAACAAACTTTTAAGAGCTGGGAAGGCTTTTGTTTATGGAAAATGAAAACGTTGAAAACTTGAAAAAGAAGACTTTAAAAGAAAAGCTCGGCATTCTTTTTAAAAGGTATTTGGCGACGGGCTTAATCGTCATAATTCCTCTTTGGCTTACATTTTTTATAGTAACGATTCTTTTTAACTGGATAAGCAATTTTGCCGCTCCTTACCTTATACCAATGCTTGATTTGTTTATGCCCGATAAAATATGGGTGTACAGATTTCAAAAGCTTATCTGTTTTATCGTAGCAATAGCAAGTATATGTCTTTTGGGTTTTGTTACAAACAGAGTTTTCGGAAAAACTTTGCTAAGCTGGCTTGAACAGATTATAGAAAAAGTGCCGCTTTTGGGTACGGTTCATTCTGCGGCAAAACAGTTTGTGCGTTTCGTTTTCGGAAAAGAAAAAAACAGCGGATTTAAAAAAGTGATTTTGGTGCCTTTCCCAAATAAAGATACGTACTCGGTAGCTTTTTTAACGGGTTATCACGAAATTGACGGCATGCGCCATGTCTGCGCTTTTATGCCGACCACGCCAAACCCGACAACGGGTTTCTTGATATTGTTTAAAGAAGAAGACGTGCGACATACCGACTATTCCATCGAAGACGCTTTCCAGTTTATTATTTCCGTAGGCGTTATAAGCCTTGACAAAGACAAAAGAAACGGCGCAAGGCTTACGGAATCCGAAATGAAAGGAAATCTAAAGAAAAATCCTTTTTAAAATCTAAAATCAAATCAGAGGCGACAAAAAATGAGCAAAGACAACTTTTTACCTCCTGCCGGAATGCGCGACATCGAGCCTGCGGCGGCGGAAATAAGAAATGACGTTTTGAGCGCGATAATTGCAAACTATAAAAAGTACGGATTTAATTCCGTTGAAACGCCGTGCCTTGAAAAGCCGGAAAATCTCATCGGTAAAAAAGGCGGGGAAAACGAAAAACTTATTTTTAAAATATTAAAACGCGGCGAAGAACTGAAAGAAACTCTAAAAAACGGCGGCTTGGAAGAAAATGATTTAACCGATCTCGGCTTGCGTTATGATCTTACTGTTCCGCTTGCGCGCTATTATGCCCGCTATAAAGATAAACTGCCGAAACCTTTTAAAGTTTTTCAGACGGGCAGCGTATGGAGGGCTGAAAGACCGCAAAAATCCCGTTACAGACAGTTCACTCAATGCGATATAGACATCATAGGAGACCCGACCCCAAACTGTGAAATAGAGTTGATTTACGTTACGTGCAAAACGCTGGCAGAACTCAAAATAAAAAACTTTGAAGTAAGAATCAACGACAGGCAAATACTTAAAAAAATAAGCAGAGACTGCGGCATAAACGACGACAAATACGGGGACTTTCTTATCTCTCTCGATAAACTTGACAAAAAATCTCTTGAAGATATTATTGAAGAACTGAGAAAAAAAGATTTTAACGAAGAAGTTTTGTCGAATATAAGAAATATGTTTGAAGGCTTAAAATCCGGAACAAAAAATATAAATTTGTTGTCCGACGACGAAAATTCAGATGAAGAATACTCAAAAGCCCATAAAAGTCTATCGTCAATAATCGATACGGTTAAAAATCTTTTAAGCGGCATAAATATCAGGTTTGACCCCACGCTTGTGCGCGGAATGGATTACTATACCGGAACCATTTACGAAGTTAACGAAACAAACGGCAAAGTTTCTTTCGGAGGCGGAGGCCGCTACAATAATATGGTTGGCAGTTTTTCCGGACAAAATATTTCCGCATGCGGTTTTTCTCTTGGTTTTGAAAGAATAATCGACGCCTTTTTTTCGACTGCTGCCGGTAATAACGAAAATAAAATCAAAAAAGCCGCGCTATTATATTCTTCGGATAAAGACAATTACGCTGAAATAATATCTTATTGTGAAGAACTAAGAAAAACTTACCCCGTAGTATCAATCTTCGACAAACAAAAAAACATATCAAACCAGTTGGGAAAGCTAAAAGAAATAGGCTACACCCACTGGGGCATATACAACCATCAAGCCACTCAAATCGCAGAAATGGCAAAGTAAAACCTGCCCCTTGCCTGTGCCGCAAGGCCAAAGGCTTAAAAATATGATAGAATTAACATACCTTTATTAGAAATCCAAAAAATGGGAGATTTTTATGGACATTAGAAAGCATATTCTTGATTTGGCTGCTAAAGCTAAAGGGAAAGTAATTTTGCCGGAAAGTACGGATGTCAGGGTTTTAAACGCGGCGCAAATGCTTGTTAAAGACGGCATAGCTTCGGTTGTGCTTCCGGCTTTAGATGTGAAAGCGGTTGAAGACGCTGCTGCGCAAGCCGGCGTTAATCTTTCCGGAATAGAAATCGTGCGCATAGACAGGGCTTTGATTGACGATAAAGTTATAGAAGAGTTTGTTTCGGCGCGCGTAAGAAAGGGTATGAGTTCCGAAGAAGCGCTTGACCTTTTAAAAACGCCTCTGTATTTTTCTATGATGTATCTTAAAAGTAAAAAATGCGACGCTTGCGTGTGCGGGGCGGTTTACGATACTGCCGACGTATTAAGAGCGTCTTTGCAGACCATAGGCACAATGGAAGGCATAAAACTTATTTCATCTTTCTTTCTTATGATACCTCCGGAAAACCATAAAGTTATAAAAGATCCCGTGTTATTTGCCGACTGCGGCGTAAATCCCGATCCTTTGTCTTTAGGGCTTAAAGATATAGCAAATGCAACGATACAAAGTTATAAAAAACTTTTTCCAGGCCAAACCGCAAATGCAGCTTTTCTTTCTTTTTCTACAAAAGGAAGCTCAAAGCATAAAGTTTTGGGTAAAGTAATAGAAGCCGCTAAGCTTACAAAAGAACAGTTTGAAAACGATAAAAACGTAAATATCGACGGCGAATTGCAGTTCGATGCCGCCGTTATGGAAAATATAGCCAAGAGAAAAGCGCCGGATTCAAAAGTTGCCGGTAAGACTAACATATTTATATTTCCGGATTTAAATGCCGGAAATATCGGTTACAAAATGGCTGAAAGACTCGGCGGGTTTCAGGCTTTGGGGCCGATAATACAGGGGCTTGCTTTGCCCGTGAGCGATTTAAGCAGGGGCTGCAATGCGGACGACATATATATGGTCAGCGCAATAATGCTTATTCAAAAATAAAATGGAAATAATAGATTCGCATTGTCATATATGGCCAGAAAAAGTGGCTCAAAAAGCAAAAGAATATCTTGAAAAGGCTTTCAATCATAAAATGATTGATTTGCCGGTTGCCGATAATCTTTTGAAATATATGGACGACGGCGCAATAAGCAAAAGCGTTATTTCCTCTGTAGCTTCCCGCCCGGATCAAGTGATTTCAATTAATAACTGGCTCTTTTCTATAAGAAATGACAGATTTATTCCGTTTGCTTCCATGCACCCGTTTTTTTATGAATTTGCGGGCAGCGGCGCTCTTGCCGAAGAAATGAAAAGAATAAAAGACAATGCCTGCGGCATTAAACTTCAGCCCGAATTTCAAAACTTTTATGTTGACGACGAAAAAGCTTTTCCGCTTTATGAAAAACTTCAGAAGTTTAATCTCCCCGTAATATTTCACTGCGGAATTGAACTAAGTTCCCCGGGCGAAATCAAATCATCGCCGGAAAGAATAATAAAATTGCTTGACAAATTCCCTGAAATGAAAGTAATCGGCGCGCATATGGGCGGTTTTATGATATGGGAGAAAGCTTTTGAGACGCTTGCCGGAAAAAACATTTATTTTGATACTTCGGACAGCATAAGGGTTATGAAAAAAGAGCTTTTAGACAAATTTTTTGAGAAACACGGTTTTGACAAAATTATTTACGGTTCGGATTTTCCCATGCAGTTCCCCAAAGAAGAAGTTGAATTCATAAAAAATTTAAACATATCGGAAGAAAACAAACAAAAAATCCTCGGAGTTAACGTTTCCGCAATTATAACAAGATAGTTTGCTTTTAACGGCTTAAAATAATACAATTTAGACTATAAAATCAATAAATTTTGACGAAAAGGATTGTGAAAATGCATTACAAAGGTTTGATTGAAAAGTACGGAAAATTTTTGCCCGTTACGGAAAAAACTCCGGTGATTTCCCTGCATGAAGGAAACACTCCTCTTATTCCGGCAAAAAATCTGCCTGAAAAGCTGGGTTTTAACGGCGAAATATATTTTAAGTTTGAAGGAATGAATCCTACGGGTTCGTTTAAAGACAGAGGAATGACTATGGCCGTTTCAAAAGCCGTCGAGGAAGGCAGTAAAGCCGTTATCTGCGCTTCTACGGGCAACACTTCCGCGTCGGCAGCCGCATACGCGGCAAGAGCAGCAATAAAATGCGTGGTTTTAATTCCGGAAGGGAAAATAGCGCTCGGAAAACTTTCACAGGCAGTTATGCACGGCGCCGAAGTTTTGGAAATAGACGGAAATTTTGACGAAGCTTTAAATCTTGTAAAAGAGCTTAGCAGCAAGTATCCTCTTACCCTGGTAAACTCAATAAATCCTTTCAGAATAGAAGGGCAGAAAACTGCCGCTTTTGAAATATGTGAAACTCTCGGCCAGTCGCCGGACTTTCAGTTTATGCCCGTCGGAAACGCCGGAAATATCACGGCTTACTGGAAAGGTTATAAAGAATATAACGAGCTTTTCCCTAAGCTGTACGCTCTTCCGAAAATGATGGGTTTTCAGGCGGAAGGCGCGGCTCCCATAGTCAAAGGTTACCCGATAGAAAAACCCGAAACTATAGCGACCGCCATAAGAATAGGAAATCCGGCTTCATGGAAAACCGCCGAAGAAGCAAGAGATGAATCCAACGGAGCGATAGATATTGTTACGGATAAAGAAATACTTGAAGCTTATGCAATGATTGCCGCAAACGAAGGAATTTTTTGCGAGCCGGCTTCGGCTTCGTCGCTTGCCGGACTTATTAAATACATAAAAAGCGGATACTTTAAAAACGCTCTTCCCGTAAAGGCAGTCTGTATTCTTACAGGTCACGGGCTTAAAGATCCGGACACGGCCGTATCCAGCGCCGTCAAACCTAAAAAAGTAAAAGCTGACATTTCGAAAATTATAAACGCAATAGGCTTATAGCGGAAAGGCTGTGTTACTTTAGTCTTTGTCATGGTCGTAAAATTCCTTGCCGGACGGAGTAGTCTTTGTTGCCGTAGGCCTCTTGTCACCCTGAACTTGTTTCAGGGTCTGCCGTTAAGAACGGCTGTAGTCAGGGGTATTTTCGGTACCCCTGAACCCCACGACTTACTTTTTGCAGTCGGTCAAAAAGTAAGCAAAAACCCTTGCCGCTGAAAGCATTCGCAAAAGATTTTTGAAG
>JAISDI010000196.1 GCA_031264895.1 Endomicrobium sp.
TCAAAAAGACATGCTTGCCAATATGTTTTATCTGCAGGAACATTACGAAGAAGTCGTAATGATACTGCTTATCGACGTTACCGATATAAGAACGATTGAAAAAGAGCTTATGAATGCCCGCGACAGCGCCGAAAGAACCGCCAAAGCAAAATCCGATTTTCTTGCGAATATGAGCCACGAAATACGAACGCCTTTGAACGCCATAATAGGAATGACAAAAATTGCCAGAAAATCCGAAAACACTTTAAAAATAAAAGAATATCTTGCAAAAATCGATAACTCTTCGAATCATCTTCTGACTATCATTAACGATATTCTCGATTTGTCAAAAATAGATTCCGGAAAGTTCGAATTATACGAAGAAGATTTTGATATAGAGTATGTTCTGTCCAATATCATGAACATAATTCTGGTCAAAACCGAAGAGAAAAATCATATTCTGGACGTAAAAATAAAAAATAACGTGCCAAAATACTTTCACGGCGACCTGATAAGGCTCACGCAGGTAATAATGAATCTTCTTTCAAATGCCGTCAAATTTACTCCGCATAACGGAAAAATAAAACTTGAACTAGAGATGGAAAACATAAAAAACGATAAAGCCGTAATAAAATTCTCCGTAACAGATAACGGCATAGGAATATCCAAAGAACAGATGAGTAAAATATTTATGGCTTTTGAACAGGCGGACGGCAGCATTACCAAACGTTTCGGAGGCACGGGGCTTGGACTGTCCATATCAAAAAAAATCGTTGAGATGATGGGCGGAGAAATAACGGTAAAGAGCGAATTAGGAAAAGGAAGTATATTTTCGTTTACGGCTAGCATCAAAGCGCTTGAAAACAAAAACAAAAATATTTTGCCGCCCAACAGGGCGCAGTCGCTGAAAATTATGACAGCAGACAATGACGCTGACTCGGCATGTTATCTCGCGGATATTTTAAAAAATCACGGCATGGAAACGGAACTCGCTCAAGACGGCTTTGGCATAATTATCAAAACCAGACAGGCAATTTGCGAAGATAAGCCTTACGACATAATATTTATAAGTGAAAATATATACGGAATGAATATTGTTGATATTGTCCGGATGATAAAACAAGCCGGTGCGCAAACAAAAATCATCGTAATATCCAAATACGGATACGGTGAAAAAGAAGAAGAACTCAGAAATGAGGGCATAAATGAATTTTTGCAAAAACCGTTTTTTTCTTCGAATGTAATCAATATCATATCGAGAGTTACAGGCATAAACGCAGCCGCTCAAGCAAATTCCGAAAAGTTCCCTTATATTTTTCCGGACAAGACAATAATGCTCGTTGAGGACATAGAAATCAACAGAGAAATAATAATAAACCTTCTCTCGTCAACCAAAGTAAATATCGTTTCAGCCGAAAACGGAAGACAGGCGGTCGACATGTATAAATCAAATCCGGAAAGATTTGATCTTATTCTTATGGATATACAAATGCCTGAAATGGACGGATACACAGCCGCAAGAACAATACGGTCGTGCGGTATGCCCGACGCGGAAAAAATACCGATATTAGCGCTTACGGCAAACGCTTTTGACGACGATATTGATAATGCGTTTTTATCGGGAATGAACGGACATCTCACAAAACCGATAAACGAAGATAAAATTATAAAGATCTTGGCGCAATATTTTTCTCCGGGAGAAAAATACGAATATACAGAAGAAAATATTTCCGACACAAAAGTACCCGGCGAAGACGAAGAAATCGACATTTCGGGAGGCATCAAAAGTCTGGGAGGAAATGAGGAACTTTATTTCAGCCTTTTAAAAAACTTTTCACAAGAAACTTTGATAGACGAACTCGTCTCGGCGGCTGAAAAAAAAGATATGGCTGAAGCAAAGCTGAAAGCCCATTCGCTCAAAGGCATCGCCGCCAACTTGAGCATGACAAAACTGTATGAATCTTCAAAAACTCTCGAAGCAGAAATAAAAGCCGGAGTTGTTACGGATGAAACCGGCGCTTCTTTCATCAAACTGAAAAAAGATTATTTGCTGACAATAAACCGCGTAAAAAGTATTCTTAAAAACCGCAAAAAATAGAACTGCAACTACGGCAAACGGCAACTACACAGAGACTACTACCTGACTTCGACCTTTTAGCTCCCACATATCTCTCTTTTTATGAGTGATTTTATGGTTTTTTATTCCTTTAGGTTGAAGTCATGCAACGACAAACGGCTAAAAGGGAAGCTGTCGAAGTCCGTTTTTTCCTTTGTCGTAAAATTCCCATCCTGTGGAGGGGTGGCAGCGCGAAGCGCTGACGGGGTGGTCTTTGTTGCCGTTTGTCATTTGTAGTTTTCCGTAAAGTCTTCATTGTCGAAACTGATTACAACTTCAACGGCAACAAAGACTACGGCAAACGGCAAAGGCGACGGCTAACTGCAAACATGGATTGCCTGTAATGGATTCAGGCAATGACGGCGCAACGGCAACAACGACTACCCCGTCCTGCTGCGCAGTCCACCCATTCACAGAAGGGGATTTTTACGACAACGACAAAATGCCCGATAAAGACATTCGGGGATTGATGACAAACGAGTGAAATCATTTTTGTCATCATGGCCGAAGTTAGTAATCGGGCATGTTAAATACAAATTTTGGCAATCGTTTATTTTTTATAAAAAAATTCTTTTGCGGCGCCGCATGTAGGGCATTTGTCAGGCGCGGCGTCGCCTTCGTGTTCATGACCGCATACGCAGCATTTCCAAACCGACAAGGCAGGCTGCTTTTTTTGTGAAGCCGGAACGGCGGCTGAAAAAGTTTTTTCTTTCGGGCGGCTTTCAGCAATAGAATGCGGCTGTTTTAATCCGTCAAATACGTCTTTTGACACGTATAGACAGCAAAAGCACGTTCCGTATTTGTCAACGTCGTCTTTCATATAAACGCACGGACATAGAATGTCGCTGTCAGCTTCATAATTTTGCGCAGAAAGACGGCACGGACAGGAAGCGTAGCCATAGCGTTTTAAGTTTTCATAAAGGCCGTCTGCTAACTCTTTTACGAAAGATTCGTCATTGTTAAGATAAAAACCTTTTTTTGACGCATTA
>JAISDI010000206.1 GCA_031264895.1 Endomicrobium sp.
GTAATTCCCACTTTTTAAAGGGGGTGGACGGAGACAATGTCTCCGGACGGGGGATTTGCCGTATGCGCAAGGTTCTAAATTTCATGTTCAATATACGCAGTGGGTTGATCCATTTTGCCTTTTCGCTGTTTGTCGTTATGCTGAATTTATTTCAGCATCGGCAGTTGCAGTTTTAATTTGCCGTGCGCAAGCACCAAGCGCCAAATTGAAAGTTTGTTTTAAAATTGGTAGAATTGTTGACATTGATATTTTGATATTGGTATGCGGGCGTAGTTTAGTGGCAGAATGAAAGCTTCCCAAGCTTTAGATGTGGGTTCGATTCCCATCGCCCGCTTTCTTTTTTCGTCCGGCTTATCGTATTTCCGCTTAAAATCATTATGGCGCATATATTAGAGGAACAAATGACAAAACTTGAAATTTATAAATACGGCGAACAGATTTTGAGAAAAAAGACCGAACCCGTAACCGAAATAAACGATAAAATAAAAAAACTGGTTTCGGACATGTTTGAAACTATGTACGGCGCGCCAGGCGTCGGGCTTGCGGCGCCGCAGGTAGGGGTTTCTTTGAGAATATGCGTTATAGACGTGCATCCTGACGGAAAAAACAGTCCTTTGGCTATGATAAATCCGGAAATTATTGAAGGCGAAAATAAAGTTCTTGCAGAAGAAGGATGTTTATCTTTTCCGGGCATGTACGAAAAAGTTAAAAGATTTGAAAAAGTTACGGCAGAATTTACGAATTTGGAAGGCGGCAGAACAAAAATCAAAGCCGAAGGATTTTTGGCAAAAGCCGTTCAGCACGAAATAGACCACCTTGACGGAAAACTTTTTATAGATTACCTGCCTGATTTTAAAAGAAAATCCGTAGAAAAGGAAATAAAACGCAAAAAGAAAGCGGGGGCATGGTGAAAATATTATTTTTCGGCACGTCTTCAATTTCGGAAAAATTTTTGAAAGTTTTATATGAAAACAGCCATGAAATATTGTGCGTTACTATGCCGGACAAACCTGCCGCAAGAGGACAAAAGATGACGGCGCCGGCTGTAAAATTATTTGCGCAAGAACGCAATATAAAATATATCCAGCCTGAAAAATTTGACGTTGAAACCGTTGAAACTATAAAAAATTTTAATGCTGACGCCGGCATAGCCGTAGCTTACGGAAAATTAATTCCGGAATCGGTTTTTACTTCGCCTAAACATAAAACTTTTAATATTCATTTTTCACTTTTGCCAAAGTACAGGGGAGCGGCTCCAGTACAGTATGCGATTTTGAACGGAGAAACCGAAACGGGCGTATCTTCTTTTTATCTTGAGAAAACTCTCGATACCGGAGACATAATCGTAATGAAAAAATGTCCTATTTATATAAAAGACACTTCGGAAATTCTTTTTAACAGGCTTGTTCCGCTCGGAATCGAAGTAATGAACTCTACTTTGGAATGTTTTGAAACAGGAAATTTTAAAGCCGTAAAGCAGCAGGGTGGATCTTCGTATGCTTCCGTCATTAAAAAGGAAGAAGGTTTGATAAATTGGAATGACGACGTAAAAGACATATATAATAAAATAAGAGCGTTTTATCCGTGGCCGTGCGGGTTTTCGATAGTTTCAAAAGGAAAGTTTGAAGGCAGACGGATAAAAATACTTGAAGCCGAAATTTTTGAAAGCAATACGGTCAATGAGAATTACGGTTACGTGTATTCAATAGAAAAAAATAAGGGGTTTTGCATATCCTGTGCAAAAGGGAAACTTTTAATAACCAAAATCAAGCCGGAAAACAAGCCCGTTATGGACGCATGGGCTTTTGTTTACGGCGGACAAATTGAAAAGGGCGATTGTTTTAATCAGCCTTTATTTGTATAATTTTTAGAATGTTCTATGTATAGTAAATATAGAATAAATGGAGGTACAATATGTCTGAAATTGATCTCACTGAAGCAAACTTCTCAAGCGAAGTACTGGAATCGGACAAGCTTGTATTAGTTGATTTTTGGGCGCCGTGGTGCGGGCCTTGCAAAATGCTTTCTCCGGTCATAGATGAACTTGCGAAAGAATACGAAGGCAGGGCAAAAATCTGTAAGTTGAATACGGACGAAAATATGAGCATAGCTTCGAAATATCAAATCACCTCGATTCCGTGCATAATTCTTTTTAAGGGCGGCGAAGCAATTCAAAAAATAGTCGGGTTCAGGCCTAAAAACGATATAAAAAAGGCGGTTGACAATGCAATATAAAAAAATATTTTTAGCCGTTTTGTTTCTTGCGTCTGCGGCAGTTTTCGCGTATGCCGAGAAAGCTCCGGATTTTACTCTCAAAAGTACCAACGGCAAACTTGTATCTCTTTCAGATTATAGAGGTAAAGTTGTTTTTCTTGATTTTTGGGCGAGCTGGTGTCCGCCGTGCAGGGCTTCCGTGCCGGCGGTAAAAGAACTGCACAAAAATATGTCAAGAAACAGAGACGTCGTGGTTTTGGGAATAAACAGCAATGAAAATGAAAAAACTGTTATGAAATTTATGAGGAAAATGGGTATGGATTATGCTAATTTGTACAGCAATAATTCGGTTATGAGAGATTACAGAATAACCGGAATTCCCGCTTTTTTCATAATCGATAAAAGAGGTAACATTGTAAAAAAGTACGGAGGGTACGGAAGGGGTATGGAGAAAGAATGGCATAGAGAGATAATGGCTTTGTTAAGATAAACGGTATAGGAAAAATGATCCGCCTTAGAAAAATATTTTTAGTATTGGCATTCTTTTCTGTTTTTACTTTTACGGCATGTATCGGCGAAAAAGCTCCGGACTTTACTTTACTTAGTATAAAAGGTAATGCCGTATCTCTTTCGGATTTGAAAGGAAAAGTAGTTTTTTTGGATTTTTGGGCGAGCTGGTGTCCTCCGTGCAGAGATTCTATTCCGGCAATAAAAGAAATGTATAGAGAGTATCTTGGAAATACGGATGTTGTTATTCTTGGCATAAACAGCGGCGAAGATGTGCAGACGGTTAAAGTATTTATGGCAGACATGAGAATGCCTTATACTGTTTTGTACGGAACGCCTGATATAAATAAAAACTACAAAGTGAAGGGTATCCCTGCTTTTTTTGTTATTGATAAGAACGGGAAAATCGCAAAAAAGTTTATCGGTTATGGACAAGGTATGGAACGGCAATGGAAGCAGACGATAGACGATTTATTGAAATAATACGGGAAAAATAAATGATATATGACATAATTATTATCGGCGGCGGTCCGGCAGGTTTGACTGCCGCTGTTTATGCGTCAAGAGCAAGGCTTTCTACATTGCTTATAGAAAAGTCCGGCTGCGGCGGGCAGATGGTAATAACCGATCTGCTTGAAAATTATCCGGGTTTTAACGGCGGAGTAAACGGTTTTGATTTGTCGATGAAACTGGAAGCGCAGGCAAAAGAGTTCGGAACGGTTATAGCTTATGACGAAGTCGTCGATTTAGAGCTTGAAGGCGATATTAAACGCATTGTCGCCGTAAACGACGCATATGAAGCAAAAACCGTAATTATCGCGGCCGGAGCAAATATTAAAAAGCTCGGCATTGACGGAGAAGAAAAGTTTATAGGAAACGGAATATCTTTTTGCGCCGTATGCGATGCGCCTTTTTTTAAAGAAAAAGACGTTTTGGTTGTTGGCGGCGGAGATTCAGCGCTGCAGGAAGCCGTCTATCTTGCAAAGTTTGCCAAAAACGTCGTTTTGGCGCACAGAAGAGATGAATTTAGAGCGGCAAAAATTCTTCAGGAAAGAATTCAATCGCATCCTAACATATCGGTAATGCTCGGATATGCGCCGGAAGAAATAATCGGGACGCATTCCATTGAAGGCGTGAAATTGAAAAATCTCAAAACTCTTCAAACGCAGATTTTAAAAGTTCAGGGCGTTTTTGTTTTTATAGGCCGGCGTCCGAACACGGATTTTATACATAAGATGGCATTGGACGAGGGCGGTTATATTATTACCGATGAAAATATGAAAACTTCCGTTGAAGGGGTTTTTGCATGCGGGGATATAAGAAAAAAACTGCTCAGACAGGTCGTTACCGCAGCTTCAGACGGCGCACAGGCTGCTTTTTCCGCGCAGCATTACCTTGAGAATCTTTAAACTACAATGAAAAAATTCTATATAATTGACGGCAATGCTTACATACACAGGGCGTATCACGCTCTGCCGCCGCTTTCCACGTCAAAAAATCAGCAGGTAAACGCAGTTTACGGTTTCATAAAACTTTTATTAAAAATAAAAGACGCTTTTAAGCCGGATTATATGGCCGTTTGTTTCGATTATCCGGCAAAAAATTTCAGACATGAAATATTTGCCGAATATAAAGCTCACAGAAAACCTTTAGACGAAGCTTTAATAAACCAAATGCCTATCGCCAGAGAAGCCGTAAAAGCGTTGAATATCGCCGATATGGAAATAAAGGGTTATGAAGCCGACGATTTAATAGCCGCCATTGCAAAAAATAATAAAAAAGAAAAAATAAAAACCGTAATAGTTACCGGCGATAAAGATATTTTGCAGCTGGTCGAAGACGACGACATTTTGGTATGGAACGATTCAAAAGATATAATGTTTGACGAAGCGAAAGTTGAAGAAAAATTCGGCGTAAAGCCAAATCGTTTTGCCGACGTTCTCGCTTTGATGGGCGACGCTTCCGATAATGTTCCCGGCGTCAAAGGAATAGGCGAAAAAACTGCCGTAAAACTTATAAAAGAATACGGAACGCTTGAAAACGTTTTGAAAAATGCCGAGTTCGTAAAAGGAAATACCGGTAAACTTCTTTTGCAAGGCAAAGAAGACGCTTTAAAAAGTAAAAGACTTGTGGAACTTACCGGAAATATTGAAATTCCGTATGAAAAGAATACGGAATTTTACGTAAACAAAGTTCCGGATTTAAACATAGCTATACCTTTTTTTGAAAAGTATGAATTTAACAGCCTTATAAATAAATTCGGCGCAAAAACCGTTCAGGAAGACGATTTGTTCAAAAAAGAAGTTAATAAGACAGATTCTGCAAATATGCAGACCGAAATTGTCGTATCGGCGGACAGAGCGGCGGAAATAGTCAAAGAAATAGAAAAAGATGGCATTTTTTCTTTAAAAACCATAGGGTCGTCTCCGGATTCTTTAAAATCGCAGATTATAGGCGTGTCGGTCTGCATAGGAAACAAAGTTTTTTACATACCAGTAGGACACAATGATTTTACCGCGCAGCAAATCGGTTTTGACGAGTTTAAAAAGATTTTTGCGCCGGTTTTATCTTCTGAAAAAATAAAAAAAACGGGACACGATTTAAAACATGAAAGAAATATATACGCATCCAACGGTATTGAAATGCGCGGTATATTTTTTGACATAATGCTTGCTTCATATTGTTTGAACCCTTCAAAACCAAACGATATGACGTCTTTGGCAAAAGAATATCTTAATTTTGAATCAATTGACGAGGGTTATCTCGGAAAAGCTTCCAAGAAAATTGCGCCTTCGGATGCGTCGGTAGAAAAAACCGCGCATTACGCAAATGCCGTTTCTTTTGCCGCATATCATATTTTCAAACTGCTTGAAATCGAAATTGAAAATAAAAAGATGTCCGGACTTTTTTACGATATTGAAATGCCGCTTCTGACAGCGCTTTCCGATATGGAAATTGCCGGCATAAAAGTCGACTCGGAGTTTATGGATGATTTAGATAAAAAAGTATCCGGTGAAATAAAGAACATAGAAAAAAATATATTTAAAATTTCAGGTGAAGAATTCAATATCAATTCCCCGAAACAGCTGTCTGTCGTAATGTTTGAAAAGCTGAATCTTCCGGTGATAAAGAAAACAAAAACTGGCTATTCCACTGACGAAGAAGTTTTAAACGAACTTTCTTCTTATGAATTCGCTTCGGAAGTCCTTAAATTCAGAGAATTGCAAAAATTAAAAAGTACTTACATAGATTCCATAAAAAGTTACTGTTTATATTACGGAAACAGAATTCACACGATATTCAATCAGGCGGTTACTACGACGGGGAGATTGTCTTCAACTGAACCGAACTTGCAAAATATTCCTATAAAGTCCGAGTACGGCAGGGAATTTAGAAAAGTATTCATCCCCGAAAAAAACAAAATATTTATTTCCGCAGATTATTCGCAGATAGATTTGCGCGTTTTGGCTCATATATCCGCAGACGCAAAGCTGATAGAAGCTTTTAAACGCGGCGAAGACATTCACGGCGCGACGGCCAGAGAAGTTTTTAACATACCAAAAAACGAACCGCTTGCGGACAATATGAGAAGCGCCGCAAAATCCATAAACTTCGGGATAGTTTATGGAATGTCGCCTTTCGGGCTTTCAAGACAGCTCAATATTTCGTTTGCAAAGGCAAAAGAATATATTGACGGATATTTCGCCAGATACGGCGGCGTAAAAAAATGGATGGGAAAAGTCGTTGAAGACGCGGCTGAAAGCGGTTATGTTTCGACGATTACCGGAAGAATAAGATATATGCCGGAACTGAAATCTTCAAACGCGCAGATAAAAGCCGCAGGCGAAAGAATGGCCATGAATACCCCGATTCAAGGAACATCGGCGGACATTATTAAAATAGCCATGATAAACATATATAACGAGCTTAAAATAAAAAAGCTTAAATCTCTAATGCTTTTACAGGTTCACGACGATTTGCTTTTTGAAGTTCCCGAAGACGAAAAGGATACTATGATAAAAATAATCAAAAACCGGATGGAAAACGCCGTAAGCCTTTGCGTGCCTTTGGTAGTCGACATAAAAACAGGCAAAAACTGGGGAGAGATGAAGAAATGATAATAGGACTTACCGGCGGCATAGCTACGGGAAAAAGTGAAAGCGCAAAATATTTAAAAAAAATGGGCGCTTTTATAATAGATGCCGACGAAATTTCTCACTGCCTTACTGCAAAAGGAATGCCGGCTCTTGACGAGCTTGTAAGATATTTCGGCAAAGGCATATTGCGTGGCGACGGCGCTTTAAACAGAAAAAAACTTGCCGAAATAATTTTTTCCGACCCTGAATCGAAACTTAGGGTAGAAAAAATTCTTCATGCTTATATAATTTCGCGCATAAACGAAATAGCCGCAAAAAAATATAAAAAATATAACATAATAATAGACGC
This sequence comes from Endomicrobium sp., assembly GCA_031264895.1. Lineage (GTDB taxonomy): Bacteria > Elusimicrobiota > Endomicrobiia > Endomicrobiales > Endomicrobiaceae > Endomicrobium_B. The sequence goes on from JAISDI010000206.1 coordinate 7,168, forward strand.
GCCTTTGCTTTTTGAAGTCGGACTGGACAGAATATGCGATAAAATAACCGTAATATGGGCGCCTTACGACGTACAGGCAAAAAGGCTAGCTGCGCGCGACGGATTAAATCAAGAACAGGTAAAAAAAAGAATAGCTTCCCAGATGCCGATAGAAAAGAAAATCAAACTTGCGGATCATGTCGTTGACAATACCGGCTCAAAAGCGGATTTAGGCAAAAAGATAAGGGAACTATATTCATTATTGACAGCCGCAAGAAAATAATGTACAATTCAAAAGCTTATTATGTTCACCGAAAAAAATCATTAAAATAATCTAGGAAAATTAAACAAACAAATCGGCGCTTATCATTTCTGTTTTTATGCTTTCCAAAAAAAAATTCATCATCATCAGCATTATCTTTATCAACATAAAACTCTGGAGGAGTTAATGGAAAAAGAAAAATCCATGGACGTATCGGTTTTGTCAAAAAGGACAATGGCAGAACTTACAAAACTTGCAAAAGATCTCAAACTTGACTCGGTTGCAGGTCTAAGAAAACAGGAGCTTATCGCAAAAATACTTGAAGCCCAGACAAAAGAAAACAATTTGGTTTACGATGAAGGAGTTCTTGAAATCCTTCCGGACGGGTTCGGTTTTTTGCGCTCTCCGGATTACAATTATCTGCCGGGTCCGGACGATATATACATATCTCCGTCGCAAATAAAAAAGTTTGCGTTAAGAAAAGGCGATACCGTCGCCGGATACGTGCGTCCTCCAAAAGAACAGGAACGTTTTTTTGCTTTGCTGCAGGTCAAGTCGATTAACGGGCAGGAAAATCTTGAAAATATAAGAGAACGTTCGCTTTTTGACAATCTGACTCCTCTTTACCCAAATGAAAAAATAGTCATGGAAACAAAAAAGGAAGAAGTTTCCACGCGCGTTATAGATATGCTTGTTCCTATAGGCAAAGGACAGAGAGTTTTAATAAATGCCGCTCCGCGCACGGGGAAAACCGTTTTGCTTCAAAAAATAGCAAATGCAATAACCGAAAATAATCCCGATGTAGTACTTATGGTTCTTTTGATAGACGAAAGGCCGGAAGAAGTTACAGATATGCAGCGTTCGGTAAACGGAGAAGTAATATCTTCGACTTTTGACGAACCGTCGGACAGACATATTCAGGTAGCCGAAATGGTTATAGAAAAAGCCAAAAGAATGGTTGAAAACGGCAAAGACGTCGTTGTTCTTCTCGATTCAATAACAAGGCTGGCAAGGGCTTATAATACGGCGATCCCGTCAAGCGGAAGAGTGCTTTCCGGCGGGCTTGATTCAAACGCTTTGCAGCGCCCAAAAAGATTTTTCGGCGCCGCAAGAAATATCGAAGAAGGCGGCAGTTTAACGATAATAGGAACGGCTCTTGTTGAAACCGGAAGCAGAATGGACGACGTTATTTTTGAAGAGTTTAAAGGCACTGGCAACTGCGAAATTTATCTCGACAGAAAACTTGCCGACAGAAGAATATTTCCGGCTATAGATTTACTGCGTTCCGGCACGAGAAAAGAAGAACTTCTGCTCAATGAAGACGAAAAAAATAAAATGTGGATATTGAGAAAATGGATGAATTCCATGAATTCTATAGAAGTAATGGAAGAACTTACAAAAAGAATGCTCATCTCAAAATCAAACAAAGATTTTCTAAAACAGATGGAGTTATCAAGCCTAGAGGGGTTATAGTCAGGGGTATTTGCGATACCCCCGAACCCCCACGCCTTACTTTTTGCAGTCGGGTGCTTGCGCCCGGCAAATTATAACGACTTTCTTGATTGTCACCCTGAACTTGTTTCTGGGTCTGCCGTTAAAAACAACGGCTCTAGTCAGGGGTATTTTCGGTACCCCTGAACCCCACGACTTACTTTTTGCAGTCGGTCAAAAAGTAAGCAAAAACCCTTGCCGCTGAAAGCATTCGCAAAAGATTTTAGAAGCAAATTCGG